>DSDB01000694.1 GCA_011057845.1 Phycisphaerales bacterium
TACCGCCGCCACCTGGGCATCTACTCATACCGCAAGGACTTCCTGATGGAGATTACGAAGGCGCCCCCGACCGCGCTGGAGTTGTCCGAGAAACTCGAACAACTACGGGCCCTCCAGAGCGGCCATGCCATCAAGGTCGCCACGGTCGAGCACACCTGCGACGGCATCGACACCCCCGAACAATACGCCGCCTTCGTGAAACGATACAAGAACAGGACCCGTGATGGAGCACGTGTCTGAATTGGCCGGAAAGGACCAGGGTATACAGATGACGAAGGACCAGGATCTGCTTGCATCGGTCAGCAACGTCTCGACGGACAGCGAGTTCTTCTCGCCGATACCGCCGGGCTACAAAAAGGGCAGGACGCGATACGTCTTCGTGATGGGGACCGTCATGAGCGGGCTGGGAAAAGGCATCTTCTCGTCGTGTCTGGCCAAGCTCATGCAGGACAAGGGCCTCAAGGTCGCCCCCATCAAGCTGGAGGGGTATCTGAACGTCGATTCGGGGACGCTCAATCCCTTCCGCCACGGCGAGGTCTTCGTCCTCGACGACGGCATGGAGTGCGATATGGACCTGGGCACCTACGAACGGCTGCTGGACCAGGACCTGAGCCGGGCGAATTTCGCCACCAGCGGGCAGATCTTCAGCGCCATCCTGCACAAGGAGCGCCACGGCGACTACCTCGGCCGCGACGTGCAGATGATTCCGCACGTCACCGGCGAGGTCAAGCTCAAGCTGCGCACCCTCGCCGCCCAGTCGCAGGCCGACGTGATCTTCGTCGAGATCGGCGGCACCGTCGGCGACCTGGAGAACGCCTACTACATCGAGGCCATGCGGGAGCTGGCCTACGAGGAAGGCCCGAACAGTTGTTGCTTCGTGGCCCTGACGTACATCCTGGAGCCCAAGACCCTCGGTGAACAGAAATCCAAGGCCGCCCAGCTCGGCATCAAGCAGTTGATGCAGCTCGGTATCCAGCCGGACATCATCGTCTGCCGGGCCGCCAGCCCCGCGACGAAGACCGTCCGCCAGAAGATCAGCGTCTACTCGAATGTGCCGTTTGACCGCGTCGTCAGCGTGCCGGACTCGACCAGCATCTACAAGATTCCCGCCATGCTGCGGGAGGTCGGGCTGGACTTTGAGGTGGCGCGGCTGCTGAAGATCGAGGACCGCATCAACCTCCGTCACGAGCGCATCGCCTGGGCAAAGTGGTGCGACTTCACGGACCGCATCGGGGCCGCCCGGCGCAAGGTCACCATCGCCATGACGGGCAAGTACACGAGCGTCCGCGACAGCTACGCCTCGATTATCAATGCCCTCGAACACGCGGGGCTGGCCCTGGGAACGGACGTGGACATCAAGTGGATCGACACCACCGATATCACCGGCGCCGACGCCGGCGAGCAGTTTGAGCAGGCCGACGGCGTGATCGTGCCCGGCGGCTTCGGCACCCGCGGCGCCGAGGGCAAGATCGCGTGCATCCGCCATGCCAGGGAGCACCACCTGCCGTATCTGGGCATCTGTTTCGGCTTCCAGATGGCCGTCATTGAGTTCGCCCGCAACGTCTGCGGCCTCCAGGGCGCCAACAGCACGGAGATCGACCCCCACTGCGCCGAGCCGGTGATCGGTGTCCTGCCGGAACAGAAGGAACTCGAAGGTCTCGGCGGCAACATGCGTCTCGGCGGGCGCGATATCGCCATCAAACGAGGCACGCAGGCGTATCACCTGTTCGGTGACAGCGAGAGGGTCCGGATGCGGTTTCGTCACCGTTACGAGGTCGATCCGCGGTACATCGAGAAGCTCGAGTCGCGGGGCATGGTGTTCTCGGGCAAGTCGCCGGACTTCCCCATTATGCAGATTCTGGAGCTGCCCGAGCATCCCTATTTCATGGGCACGCAGGCGCACCCGTGTCTGACCTCCAGACCCTTGCGTCCTCAGCCGATGTTTTTGGGGCTTGTGGCGGCGGCCATGCAGCGGCGGTATCCCAAAGAAGACCTGCCGGACTCCATCCAGGCCACGCGCAAGGCCCAGAAGGCCTTCGCCTGAGGGCGTTCGCCGGGGGGCAGGCCACATGAGCACCATCGAACGTAGACCGGAGTATTGGGGCCGCACCCGGGGCCGAACGGCCCTGCCGACTCTCACAGCCGCCATAGCAATGAGGCCGAGATGCTTCGCTTCGCTTCGCTCAGCATGACAAGCCGGATTCCAGTCTTGAGACAGCCGGGCGATTATCTTGAGACAGCCCGTTACTGCAACGGGGGCAGCGGGGGCAGCGGGGGCTGATTCGGCTCCTCGGCGGGCGGCTGCTCGCCCTTGAGGGCGGCCAGTTCCGTCTTGAGGGTCTGATTCTCGGACCTCAGTTGTTCGTTCTGCGCCATGATGACGGCGACGACGGCGTTGACTTCCTCGGCGATTCCCTTCTCGGCCCTGGCCTTCCATTGGTCTCGGTCGGCCCGGCAGGCGTCCAGTTCGGCCTGCCTGACCTCGAGGGCCTGGGCGTGGTCGGCCTTGAGCAGCTCGATTTCCGCCTCCAGATCGGTGATTCGGCCCTGGAGGTCGCGGTTTTCCGCGGCGATAAGCCGGTGCTTCCTGACGTTGCCGATGTCCGGATCGGAGGCCTGCTCCTCCTGGCAACCGCAGGCAAAAAGGCCGCTCAAACAAACAGCGACGAAGACCATCACACGGGCATACGCTTTCATGTCAAATCCTTTCGAACGTGCTGTTGGCGAACCGCACCATCCTCCGA
>DSDB01000438.1 GCA_011057845.1 Phycisphaerales bacterium
CTCCGGGGCGTTCTTGTCTCGGAAGCTGTTCGTCCCGCCGATAGGATTGAACACGCCGACCTTCACGCGGTACCGATACATCCGGCCCGGGACCACGGTATCGTCAATCGCCCAGAATGTCACCGGTGCTTTCAATTCTTTGGGATCCGTCCGAGGTGGAATCTGCAATGCCTTCAGCTCCCGATCCAGATCGCTGCTCGTCTCCTGACGAATCCCGCCCGCGCCCGTGCGCGGGTCCACGCGCGTCGTCGTTGTTCCCGTCCGTCCCGTCCGGCTCGTCGTGGTCCGGCTCGGGGTCGTCGTGGAGCGTCCCCCCGTGCGTCCTCTCGTCCCGCTGGTGTCGTAGCCGCCGTACAATGCGTCGCCCGCCCCGCCGCCGCGCTGCGCATCCCGCAGCCGTTCGCGATCCTCGATCTCCTTTTGGCGTTCATCCAGTATCAACTGCTGAACCTGCTCATCGCGAAGCTTCGCGAAGCGCGCGTAGAGCCGCGGCGGATACCATTCCTCGCGAGCCGACGCGATCTGATACACCGGCGGCTGCAGAAGGTCCGCCTGAAGCTGCGGATCGTCAAACTGAATCTTCTTCACCTGCAAGCCGCCCGCACCGAGTTGATCCACTCGATCCGCCACCGGGAACAGGCTCCTGCGATGGTCGATCCGTGAACGCGGAACCACCGTCCACGGACCCCAGCCGCCGCTGTCGGTCATGGTCTGCCGCTCCAGCCGAACCTCGCCGAATACGGGCTTGGCCAGCGAGGCGTCGCGCCACTCCAGTTTGACCTCGCTGCCGGCGAAACTGGCCTCAAAGCGTTTGATCAACCCCGGCAGATCGAATGTCCCCTGAACCGTCACAATATCGATGTCGTTTGGCTCGGTCTTGGCGTTCCTGTACTCCAGTTTGTCGCTGATCGGTTCGATCGGCACATACGCGACCGCCCGGAGGTGTGCGGCCGCCGCATCGGTAATCGTACCCACATTCGGAAGCGAATACTCCCGGCCCGCCACCGAGGTCGTCTCGACGGTTCGCGGAGCGATCACCACCGCCGTGGTGCGACCGATCCCTTCCATCGCCGAGTCGTACAACCGCTCGAGTTCGGCCGTTTTGCTCACATAGCCCCCCCTCGACTGCGCCTCCGAGGCCAGCTCCAGTTTCACCTCTTCGGCCAGACGGCTGATCGTGCGGTCGATGCCCCACGGCTCGTACATCTCATTGCCCATCTTGACGCGATTGGGCCCGATGATGACCTTTGTCAGCACCAGCCAGATTACCGCTATACCGAACAACGGCAGCAACAGCTTTTCAAAATGGTTTGTCAGAAACTCGCGTATCTTGTCGCCCATCGTTGGTTCCCTGCTTCAATGGTCTCAAAACTCACATTACCGGCGCCGGCTCGATGTATCCGCCGCCAAATCGTCCTTGATGAGCTGCGGCAGGATCATATCGTAGGCCGGTTTGTAAAACAGATACTCGCAAATAAGGTCCAGTTGAACCACGGCGTTCTCGCCGTACCGGTACAACGCATGGTCGCCCGCCCCACGGTCCACCGAATACATTGAGGCCTCCAGAATCGTTATCTGATTGTGTTTCATCGGCTGGACCGGACTGCTCCCGTCCCAGCCGCGGAATACGTGGGTCTTGCCGCTGCACAGTTCATTCATGAAGGCGAATGTCGCGTCCGCCCGAACCACCACGGCTACGTTGAAATGGACGACGTCCCAGTCCGCGTCGCAGTAGCGAGCCGTGCAGGCATCCGTCAGCGCACCGTCGCGCTGGCTCTTCGCGTACGAGGGGATATCCTGTTTCCCGCCGGCGCCTCGCCCCGCGGCTCCCAGCGGTCGGGAATAAGGCCCGCTGCGGCTGCGCGCCGCCTGGGAATCCAGTTTGAACCACACCCCCACCACCCGTTTGACCGTCGAATCCGGCACCGACGTCGAACCGGCGTTCATCGCCGAGGCCGTCTGAAACACGTCCTCGATCACCCAGTAAGCCAGTTGATAGTACCAGCAATTGCGCACCGCCGACTCCGCCCCTTCGTACTTGAACGAGCCCCAGAAGTCGTAGCCGGAGAGGTCCGCCGCACTGGCGTACAACCGCCCGGACTTCGCCTTCTCAAGGCACAACAAGTCTACAATGGTGCGCTCCGTCTCGCTCAGCATCATGCGATTCAGGTCCATCGTCCCCGTCCGACTCCGCAGCAACGTCGACACCCGACGCCCACCCGAAAGCGACGGGCCCGCCTTCTCCAGCTCGTGCTGGAGCTCCAAATCCGAAGGCCGCCACACGCCCCCCGCCTGGGCCACAAAGGCCTCGATGCCCGCCCGATACGCCCTGGCGTAATTCTCAAAGATCATCTGGGACGTGCTGCACGGATCGGGAAACAACCGATAACTCAGCAACTCCCGTTGCGTGCTCTGAAGCGACAGCAGTTCCGCGCGGTTCGCATCGGCCGCAAAGGCCTCCTGATACGCCTGCTCCATCTTCCACTGTTCCTCGGGCACCGCGTCCAGATTCCGCAGCCGGTTGCCCATGCTCACGCTCTCGCTCTGAACCGCCGACTTGAGCCGGCCGCTCATGAGCTGCGTCGGAATCAGAAGAACCAGCCCCACCAGCGTAACAACCACCGGCGTCAGGATCGCGCGGTTCATCACCGGCGCCAACTTCGCTTTTAATTCCTTCAAGTCCAGATTCATCGTATCAACTCGCCGCCATAGTGTGTACCGCTGCCCGTTATTCGTAA
>DSDB01000656.1 GCA_011057845.1 Phycisphaerales bacterium
CTGGCGAAAGGACCCCTTTGAGGGCGCTGTGCCGAGGTTCTTCACATCCATGTCGCCGATTGTGGTCGATGGTATGGCGATCGTGCATGCGGGAACGGCCGGCAAGGGGGCGATCCTGGCGTATAACCTGGCCGACGGCGCCGAGAAGTGGCGCTGGGACGGCGAGGGGCCGGAATATGCCTCGCCCGCGTTGCTGACGGTCGGCGGCGTCAAGCAGGTGGTGACCCTGGCGGAGAAGAGCATTGTCGGCGTCGCGGCCGCCGACGGTAAGCTGCTGTGGCGGTTGCCGTTTGCGCCGTCGGGGCGGGCCTACAACACCGCCACGCCCATCGTCGATGGCGATACCGTGATATACACCGGGGCCGGGCGCGGCACCTTTGCCGTCAAGATCGAAAAGCAGGGCGAGGCCTTCGCGGCCACGCCGCTCTGGAGCAATACCGACATCGCCACGCAGTACAATACGCCGGTGCTCAAGGACGGGATGCTCTACGGCATGTCCGATCGCGGCAACCTCTTCTGCATCAGCGCCAAGGACGGCAAGACGGCATGGGTCGATGAAACGTCGCGCGACCGTAGCGGCTTCGGGACGGTCGTCGACGCCGGATCGGTTCTGCTGGCCCTGCCGAGCTCCGGCGAGATGCTCGTCTACAAGCCAACCGCCGACGGCTACAGCCAGACAGCGGCCGTGAAGGTCGGCGCGGCGTCAACCTACGGCTATCCCGTGGCTACCGACAACCGGATCTTCGTCAAGGACGAGAACACGGTCACCCTCTACGTCGTGGAGTGATCCGCTCCGCCGGCCGCTCCTGCACGGCGTGGAAATGGGTCTATCCCAAAGCCCTGACCCGCTACGCCTTCCCCGCCGCTAATAGTAAGATCATTGCGGCACTGATGGACTTGCCCTGAGACACAGATGACAACATAGATGGCCTACGACATCAGTGTGTGTTTCCCGTGTTTGTGCTGCTCGCTGAAATCTGGGGATACTATGGTAAGGACCCAAGTTTCATGAGAAACGACCTTGAACGACTTCATGGGTAGCACGAGCAAGGTGGCCGTCGGGTGCCACAGGCCGTAGGGAATGTGGACCTGGGGCATGCCCTCGGAGGATGTTCTGGGCGCATGCCTGTCTATCGGACAACAAGTACAGGACCCCGCAGAAACTATCACTTGCTCGCAAGCACGGATTGTACAAAGGCCTTCAGTGGCGGCAGGTTGCGGGTGCAGGTATCCCAGACGATCTTGAGGTTTACTCCGAAGTATTCGTGGATCAGTACATTGCGCATCGCTCTGATTCTCGTCCATGAAATATCACCATACTTCGCGACGAAGGAATCGGACAGATTCCTCGCAGCCTCGCCGATGATCTCCAACTCCCTGACCACGGCGTCGATCATCATGTCGTTGGCCGAGAATGTATCGAAGTTGGTACCGGTGAGATACCGTTCAATCTTCTCGATAGCGTCCAGGATGTGGCGGAGATACGTAAGATCAGGCTTCATAGACGGGTTGGGCTTCATGGAGAACTTGGTTGCGGAAGTATTTGCTTAGGGACTGGGGGGTCAGCAGGTCCACCTTTCGGCCGAGGGCTGCGGTGAGTTGTTCCTGGATTTCTATGAACTCGAGCAGGCCGATAGTTGCCTCAGGGGTGAAGTCGATCAGCACGTCGATATCACTGTCGGGGCCGGCCGTGCCGTGGAGGTGGGAACCGAAGACGGCGACGCTCTTGATGGAGGGGCGGTAGGGGCTGTGCTCGATGGCGGTTCGCAGTCGTGTTGTCAGTTCTTGTTTCACCATGGCGATATGCTATTGTGCTGGGGCGGGTCTGTCAAGGTGATGCGCCAACCGCGTGGGCAGGGACGACGCTTGCCCACGCTACCTGTTCTGGGCATGACAAGGGGCGTATTGCCGCAGCGGGCCCTTGTCGTGTTCGGCGCCCAGATGCTTCGCTTCGCTCAGTATGACACGAGCCTTTGGTATTATATCCCGAAACGCTACACAGGAATACCGCCTTGGGGCGGCGATGTTTGATTATCGAGGTACGTGGATGCTGGACAATGGAATGCAGAAGATGTGGTTGGCGGCCTGCGTCGCGGGTCTGTTGATGTGGGCGTGCGGGGTCGGGCGGGCGGATTGGCCGGGGTTTCGCGGGCCGCGGGGCGATGGGCATGTTGTGGAGGATGGGGCGGCGGTTCCGTTGCGGTGGGGCGAGGGGCAGAACGTGGCCTGGAAGACGGAGATTCCACACCGCGGCTGGTCGAGTCCGGTGGTGGCCGCGGGCAAGGTGTGGCTGACGACGGCGACGCTGGAGGGCCACGATTTCTTTGTGGTCGCCGTGGATGCCGCCAGCGGCCGGGTCATTCACAACGAACGGCTGTTCCACAGTGATAACCCGGAGCCGCTGGGCAATCCCATCAACTGCTACGCCTCGCCGACGCCAGTGGTGGAGGCCGGACGGGTGTATGTGCACTTCGGCAGCTACGGGACGGCGTGTCTGGATACGACCGACTACCGCACGATCTGGAGGCGGGAGGATATTCCCTGTAGGCACTATCGCGGGCCGGGTTCGTCGCCGGTGCTCTTCGAGGACCAGCTGATCCTGACGATGGACGGGGTGGACGTGCAGTACGTGATTGCGCTGGACAAGCGGACGGGCGAGACGGTGTGGAAGACGGACCGCACGGCCGACTGGGACGACCTCGGGGCCGACGGCCTGCCGTTCAGCGAGGGC
>DSDB01000655.1 GCA_011057845.1 Phycisphaerales bacterium
CCCGGGGTCAAGACGGTCGTCCCAATGATCCAGGATGGGCGTGGAGAATACGAACCGGGCCAATGGATGGTTCACTATGACCCCGTGTCTCGGATCCTGACGGTTGCGATCACGATCCAGAAGCTGCGGGTGGAGGTTGCAGAAAATATCGTCGTGGGTGGGAGCCACGACACATTTGTCGGAGAGGTTCCGCCCGCAGGTCAGGCGTGGCATGCGGTCTGGACGAGCTTTCCGAAGTATCAGGCCAGCACGGATGGAGGCCAGACGTTTGTCCCCCTCGAGGCGCCGGATGAATACGGACTTGAGCAGAACGTGATCTTTGAGAAGATCGTCGAGAGCAACCCTTGAGCCTTTGAGTCAGTTCTGCTGAGGGGCGGCGGCCTTCTTCTGGAGCAGGTGCTGTGCGTAAGCATTGAATTGCGAGACCGCCTGAGAGGCCCCAGGTATCGCTGCAAAGTGCCTTGCGGAGTCCTGAACGATTCTCAACGCATCATCGATAAGCCCCTGAAACTCGAGCGTCCTGGCGAGATTGAAGCGATGGGAGGGGGACATGGGGGCCAGGCGGACAGCTTGGCGAAAGGCTTGCTCGGCCTCCGCGAAGTTGCCGAGAGAGGCCAGGGCATCGCCCAGTCGGGTCCACAGATCGACAAGGTCGGGTTGCTTTTCAATATCCTTGCGAAAGTCCTCGATGGCCTTGTTGAAGTACTGGGTTGCTTCGGTACTGCGGTTGAGCCTCTGATAAACCACGCCTATGTTGAAGTAGATGCTGGCTAAGGCGACATTCCCTCGTTCACTGGGGATCGCATCGACTTCGATGGCCTTCTTGAAGGCGTCGATGGCCTTCTCGTGCTCGTTGAGGGCCTCATGGACGATCCCCATCTCGTTGTATACGCGAACGCCGAGGTGCGGATAGGCCAGGACCGCCCTGTTGTAGTACGCCAGACTGCGATTATAGTGTCCCTCGTCGGCCAGTTGTTTAGCTTGTCGGAAGTACTTGAGGCCCGCGAACTCGCTGGCGCTCTTGAGGACCACGGGGGCCAGCATGTTCTCGACCGGCGCATGGTCGTCGGTGAGGACAAAGCAGCGTGCCTGGACCTTCAGCGCTTCAATCTCATGCTCCGTGAGTCTCCATACCTCCATCTCCGGCCTGTAGTCTGCGATCATTGCGGCTAAGTCCAATGGGCGCTGTGAGGCAATCACGACGAACGTGTTGCGCACGGCGGTGGGCGAATCGGCCTCGGTGGCGACGCTGACGTAGGGGAACGTCTCCTGTATCGTGGCGATAACCGAGCCCAGGAACAGGCCGGAGTCGAAGTAGTCTATCAGATTCACGAGGTAGACGCCGTCTTCGGAGAGGATTTGGCTGATGCTCTCGTTGAATTCCTTCGTAACGAGCTGGAAGGGCACGGAGTAGTCGTTGATGGCGTCCTCGAAGATGAGGTCGTACTTGACCGTTTCCCGGCCCCGGCGCCGGTGGTAGAGCAATTCATCGACGTAGTTGCGGGCGTCCATGGTGATGGTATTGATGGGGCTGTCGGCGGGCAGTCCAAAGGCCTCGACGGCCGCCTTCGTGACCCCCGGATCGATCTCGACGACGTCGATGCGGGCGTTGGGAAAGTGCTTCTGGAGGTATCGCGGATAGACATAGCCGCCCCCGCCGATGACCATGGCGGCCATCTGCTGCTTATCTCTGGCGACGGCGTGCGAGACGGCGGCGTAGATGTGGGTGTAGAAGTACTCCAGGTTGTCCAGATCGCCCATCACGATGCCGCTGTGCTTGAGCTTATCCTGCATGAAGGCCCGTCGATCCGGTTCCTGAGAGAGTTGGTGAACTGCGACGTAGCAATAGGCAGTTTCATCTTCGTAGATGATGCTCGGGTCGTGAGGCTGTCTGAGCCTAACGGCTGCGCCTGCCGCCTGGCACCATGGCATGGGGCCCATGCTAAGCAACAGAGCGGCGAGAAAGACCGCCGTGTAGATATGCAACGGCCATAGCCGAACCCAGTAGACGGCCGCCATGACCAGCAGAATGCCCCCGACGGTCCAGATGACGGCGGTGGTGCCCATCATCGCAATCAGCCAGAATCCCGCCATAAACGTTCCGGCAATGCTGCCAGCGGCGCCCCAAGCATAGATATCGCCGACGGTTCGGCCGGTCGAATACCCCTGGTCGAGCGCCATCTTTGCCACCACCGGGCTGATCGTGCCAAGAATCGTGGACGGTAGCAGGAAGACGATGGCGACGTGCGTGAAGATGCGAACGGGCCAGCTCAGCTTCCACAGCCACATCCACTCGCCCACAGTGTTATTCATCAGAACAATCAGTATGCATGAGGCGGAGGCCAGGGCGAATAGGACAGAAAGGGTCTTACGGGGCATGTACTTGTCGGCGATGCGTCCACCCAGGTAGTTGCCGACCGTGATGCCCGCCAGGACGACGCCGATGATGGAGGTCCAGGTATACAGCGATGAGCCGAGGAAACGGGCGATCAGCCGGCCGGCGACGATCTCCAGGATCATGATGCACGCACTGGAGCAGAACACCGTCAGGCCGGGTATGATGATGGGCAGCGATTTCGCGGGTTTGTTCATGCGATTCTTCTTCCAACAAAGGCCTTTGGAACGCCGGCGATCAGGCGGCCAAAGAGGAGCCTGACGCCGGATAAACCGACTTTGGAGCGAGTATAGCAGGGGGGTGGGCGGGTGGACAAGGGGATTCTCAGTAGGCGTA
>DSDB01000347.1 GCA_011057845.1 Phycisphaerales bacterium
GAGGATGACGAAGAGGAGGACGACCTCAAGGACGACCATATCCTGGAGCGGGACCTCGTGGGGGCCGAATCGTCGCGGCGGATTGACGATCCCATCCGAATGTATCTGACGCAGATGGGCCAGATATCCCTGCTTAATCGAGAGGACGAGATCTCGCTGGCGAGGAAGATCGAGATCACCCGGATGGCGTTTCGCCGCAAGGTCCTGGAGTGCGATTACTGCGCGAGGACGTGCCTGGAGTTGCTCGGACAGGTGTACGACGGGACGATGTCGTTCGATCGTACGCTCAAGACCGGCGCGACGCAGCCGACGTCGAAGGGCGTCATCAAGAAGCGGATACCGTACAATACCGAGACGATCAACCGGCTGCTGACGATGAACCAGAAGCTGTTCCGCGAGATCATGGGCGTGGCCGGGCCCGACATGGACAAGGAGACGGTCAAGCGGCTGCGGCGCAATCGGCAGAAGATCGCCACGATGCTGGAGGAACTGTGCCTGCGGACCAGCCGGGTCCAGCCGCTTCGGCACAAGCTCCACGGGGTTTTGCTCAAGATGCTGGAGTTGGAGAAGCACATCGAGGCCGGTCCGAACGGCGAGTACGACGCCGATGACATCGAGGCGATGAAGCAGGAGCTGGCGGGGATGCAGGAACTGGTGCTCGAGACGCCCAAGCAGCTTGAGAAACGTTTGCGGACGACCGACCGTGTCTTTGAGCAATACGAAGAGGCCAAGCGGATGCTCTCCAGCGCGAACCTGCGGCTGGTGGTCTCGATTGCGAAGAAGTATCGCAACCGGGGGTTGTCGTTCCTGGACCTGATTCAGGAGGGAAACACCGGCCTGATGCGGGCGGTGGACAAGTACGAGTACCGGCGCGGGTACAAGTTCAGTACGTACGCGACGTGGTGGATTCGGCAGGCGATCACGCGGGCGATTGCGGACCATGCCAGGACGATCCGCATCCCGGTGCACATGATCGAGACGATGAGCCGCTTGCGGACGGCCAGCAAGGTCCTGCAGCAGAAACTGGGCCGCGAGCCGACGATTGAGGAAATCGCCGTCGAGGCCGAGATGACGGTCGCCGAGGCCCGGCGCGTGCTGAACATCAGCAAACACCCCATCAGCCTCGACCGGCCCATCGGCGACAGCGACGACAGCTACTTCGGGGACTTCATCGAGGATGAAGGCATCGATTCGCCGGTGGCCTCGGCCAGTCAGGAGATGCTCAAGGAGCGGATCGACTCGATTTTGAACACGCTGAGTTACCGCGAGCGAGAGATCATCAAGCTGCGGTACGGCATCGGCGACGGGTACACGTACACGCTCGAAGAGGTCGGGCGCATCTTCAAGGTTACGCGGGAGCGCGTCCGGCAGGTCGAAGCCAAGGCCATTCGCAAGCTCCAGCACCCGGTCCGGGCGAGAAAATTGGAGGGCTTCCTCGACCACAAAACCGCCTGACGTAATCGGCGTGGTGCGGCAAGGAACATCGGGCCCAGTTGTTGGGCCCCTTTTTCTTGCTGAAAAACGGTTTTTGGGCCCCCAGGAAGTTATTTTTTCCCAAAGGGGGATATTTTCGTAGTCCCGGCGGGCTGTCGGGCGTATAGTGTGTGGAATTGGGCATATCTTCAGGTCTCTCCAGGATATTCTCTCTTAGGGCGCCGACTGTTTCGGCAGTCCGTATTGCATTGTGAGAGGCACAGTAACGGCCCACATCTGGGCTTGTAAGGAGTACAGTAGTGAGTACAGGTAAAGTAAAATGGTTCAACGACAGCAAGGGCTACGGATTCATCACCCCGGACGATGGCGGCGAGGATCTGTTTGTCCACCACTCGGAGATTCAATCGGCCGGCTATGCCAGTCTGAATGAAGGCCAGGCTGTTCAGTACGAGAAGGGTCAGGGCAAGAAGGGCCCGTGCGCCACGCACGTCAAGACCGCCTAACGGCGGACTCTGGTACGAATCGAGGGCCCCGGTCTGGAAAACGGGGCCTTTTTTTGTGCGCGGCGGCTCCGAAGGCGTGGGCGGGGGGCGTGATAGGATTCCGGGGGGCGTCTTTTTTTCCGAAAAACGCGGTTTGTAGTAGTGGGAGGGGCATTTTTTTTGCGAAAAGTCAATAATTTTGTATAAGCGGGCGTGGTGACGTTGGTATGATTTCAGTGAAGATGGTCGCGTCTCCGCGTCTCTCCGGGATTCGGCCTATGCGTGGTGCGAGAGACGGTAGGTTTGCCCCATGTGGGCTGCGTTAAGGAGTACAGTTGTGAGTACAGGCAAAGTGAAGTGGTTCAGCGACAGTAAGGGCTACGGATTTATCACGCCGGACGACGGAGGCGATGATTTGTTCGTGCACTACTCAGAGGTGAAAATGGACGGCTATGCCAGCCTCGCGGAAGGCCAGGCCGTCGAGTACGCCACGGGCCAGGGCAAGAAAGGGCCGTGTGCGACGGAGGTCAAGCCCATCTAACGGACAGAAAGAAATGCCATGGAAGAGAAAAGCCCCGCTTGCAGGCGGGGCTTTTTTTTGTGCGCTACGCTCAGGATGGCAAGGGGCAACCGGCATCGGGGCGATGCGACTTCTCTCACCGGGTTGTGACGTAGATGACGGCCCCGACAAGGGCGGCGATGGCAATGGCGCACGTGGCGGCGGTGATAATCAGGCCCCAGAAGAAACGGCGGTTCTGGCGCATGAGGATGTACTTGAGGTAGCGGTCGGAGGCGGCGAAGGTCCTGGACATC
>DSDB01000354.1 GCA_011057845.1 Phycisphaerales bacterium
GAACAAGGTCAATGCCTTCGAGTATCTCACGGTCCTGCAGAAACACACCCATCAGCTGGCCTCACACCCCGACGCCTGGATGCCCTGGAACTACCGCGGCACGCTACAGAAAGTGGCCACCCGCTGAGGAATCGAGATTTCTTTCCCGCTTGCCGAAAGCACACGTCTGAATACAGTCGGGCATCATGCACGAGCCTTTGGGCAAATGTTACACAACTGGCCCAATTGGAGGGTTCTGAAGGCAAAGCCGACAAGGTTGATTTGGCGCAAGTTATTGGGAACAACGAAGTTATGAAAAAAGCGGGCGATGGGATTCGAACCCACGACGTTCAGCTTGGGAAGCTGACACTCTACCACTGAGTTACGCCCGCAGAACAACGTCCTGCATCAGATACCCACCATATATCCGCATGGCCCGGCTTTGTCAAGCCGCGAAATCCGGGCAATTTGCGGCGTCTGGTGGGGTCCCGTGGCCGGAGCTCCAGCCGGGTACAATCGGAGTTTGCATCGGGCGGCCGTGAGGCGATAATACCGTCGCCATGACCAGGGCGTACCTTGATATCGAGACCACGGGCCTCAGCCGTGCCGCATGCGAATTGACCGTTGTCGGTGTGGCCGTCGAACACGGAAACCGCCTCCTGATACAGCATCTGGTGGGAGGCCAAATCAGCAAAATCCGCCTGCTGGCCGCTCTGCGAGGCGTCAACCGCCTCTACACATACAACGGGGCCCGCTTTGACCTGCCCTTTATCAAGGCCCGACTCGGTCTGGACCTGCGAGGTATCCTTGCCCACACCGATCTGATGTACGCCTGCTGGAAGCGGAACCTCAAGGGCGGCCTAAAAGCCGTGGAGCGGTCGCTGCGGATAGAAAGAAAACGCCCGGATATCGACGGATGGATGGCCGTTCGGCTGTGGTATGATTACGTAAACAACCACAATGCCAATGCCCTGCGGACGCTGATCGACTATAATGCAGAGGACGTAATGAACCTCAGGGAACTTAGAATCAGGCTCGGCGTTGACTGACCGTCGTTGCCTGAATCCGGGACTGCCGCCGTGAAGCAACGCAAAACCGCCATAACCAGTTGCATTCGGGACTTCTTCCGGCTGGCCGGGGCGCAGGACATCCTCGCCGGCACCGGCCGCATGATGATGCGTAAGAGTCTGCGCACCACGCTCTGGACGGCGGGCATTACGTCGTCCGGGTATCTCTCAAGCCACCTCGGACTACCCGGATTCACCGGGTTGCAGGCGATTCTGATCCCCCTGATCATCGGCGGCGGCATGTTGGGCATGGGGGCCGGTCTTACCTACGTTCCCAGAACGCTGTCGAGGCGGCTGGTCACCATCGCGGAGGCCAACGACCTCAACCTCATGGAGGACTACCGCAAGAGCCTGGTCTCCGAGCACCTGGACGTCTTCTGGGACCGTGTCTTTCGGCACGAGTCGGCCTTGCGATTCTCCGACAGGGAACGAGCGGCCGAGCAGGATCAGATCATGGCAGACCGCCGGATGCTGCTGGACCACCTGAAAACACTGCCGCCGGAACTGTTGGCTCGCCTTGGCGCCGCGCCGGACGGCGATCCGGTGGACCTGGTCCAAGTCCTGATGGCCGAGCACCCCGCGATCACCGGCGTGGAGAAATCGCGGGAGGGCTTCGTTCTGTCGTGCCTCTACGCCATGCGGCATTCGTTCGCCCAGGCGACCGAGGCCGAAGCCGTCGGTTATCGCCTTGCTCTGTACGAGGACTACTGCGACGGGGCCTGTTTTGATCCGGGCGACACCAAGCTGCTCCAGCAGTACGAAGGCAGCACGACACTCAATGACATCAAGGCCCAACTTCGCTTTGGCCATTTCGACAGGCTGCGAGAACTGCCCGCGGTCCTCGCGGGTCGATTCTGGCAATTCCTTATCAGTCGCAAGATTGCCGGCCTGACCGGCAGGGCGGTCAAAACGCTCAACGACGCATACCATACGGATCGGTTCAACTGTCAGAGTCTCCTGTGGCCGGGCGAAGAGAATGCCCGTTGGCTTCAGGCCCTCCCACAGGCCGGACAGGAGGTGCTCCGGTGGCGGCATTTCATCGTGAAGAGCGCCCTGGGACCGTCGTATGACACCGCGCAGGCCGTTCTCGACCGTATGCTGCTGCCGTGCTTCGAGCTGGCGACGCGGCTTCGTGTGCGATATGACCCCGAATACGGCGACCACAGCCTCGATGGTCTCGCCGCCGCGGATCGAACCGTCATGAATAATGCCGTTGATGATCTGACCGAGTTTGGATACCACCCAAAGACGCTGGCGGCGGTGCGGCGGTCCACGGAGAAAAACCGCGGGCAACTCGCCGATTTCCTTAATCATCTCCGTCAGTTGCCCGAGGCCGGACGGATCTTCCAGGACGGACTCGCCCTTCGCGCCGTCAAGATCGCCTTCCACATCAATGCGGACGGCCTGCGAAAGGACTTCCTCAACCGCAGGGCGGTCCTTTCCCGCGAGGCAACGCTTCGCCGCATTGAAAAGGCCGCCGCCGAGAAACACATATACACAGGGCGGCTGATCTGCCTGCGACTGCACCATACCCTGACGCTCACGCAGATTCAGGACTACCGCAGGCTCGCCCGCGCACTGGCTTACGACCCGCAGCCGTACCGGCCTTGAAGCCTGGGGTGGCCCGCCTGCCCTGATTAAGCCGGTGCAAGGACTGATAATCTTGGCGAACCTCCAGCCA
>DSDB01000156.1 GCA_011057845.1 Phycisphaerales bacterium
CAAGGGCCGTGTAGAACCAGCCCGTCGCTGCGAGAAAAGCCGCCGCTAACGGAATCTCCCCCACGGCGTTCGCGGATGGCGGCCTGTGCCGAAGGCAAGGGCCGGTTCAGACGATCCCGTCGCTCGACGAAGGTATGCCGGTCATACCCAAGAGGCAAACCGAACACGGGGTATGCGAGAGGTCAAAAAAAATGGAAGGCCACGACGGTGTCGGGCCTTCCATGGGTCACACAGACAAACCGCGTGATCTCTGTCACGCGGATCGCGCGCGTGTGCTATTTCTTCTTCTTTGCGACTTTCTTCTTTGCGGCTTTCTTCGGGGCCTTCTTCGCGACTTTCTTCTTTGCTGCTTTCTTCGCCATACTCTGTTACCTCCTTATGGCAGTACTGAAAACTTACGCGTCATCCATTAACGCTGCAAAAACAAGTTGGAGAACGCTTCGTACACTATTCAAGAACGTAATAACTTTTCACGCATTGTTTATCGTCCAAAAATTTTCTGTTTCTTCATAAAAAATTTTGTCTCGCCGGGCTGCCCGTCGGCCCGATCGGATCGGACTTTGATTCCCGGACGGCCGCAAACAACCTGTCCCTATCATGGAAAGTCACCGGGGACGGCGGTGGCGCACCGCCAAAAAACACAAGAATTCGGCCTCTACAGGCTGTTTCGCCGACATGTCAAGTGACATCCATTGCGGCGTCCGGCCCAAAAGTCACCGACGACATCATGTCAAGCAGGATGTCGAACTGCGATTGCCCGGACGAAAAAATTGTTTGCCGGACCGCCCCCAAGAGCATGAGAACGCCGTTTCCAGTCGTTGGCGGACCATTGATTTGCGCACAGTTCTGCTGTTAAGTATTAGGCCATGCGACGACGGATTGTACTTTTCGGCGGCAGCTTTGACCCGATTCATCTCGGCCACACGACGGTCGCGCGGGATGCGCTGGAGCAACTGGGCGGCGAGGGGCTCGTGTTCATTCCCGCGAAAAGATCCCCGCTGAAGGGTTTCATGCCCTTCGCCGGCGATGAAGACCGGCGCATCATGGCCTCGCTGGCCGTTGCCGGCGACGATCACATGACGGTCAGTGACTGCGAGTTGAACCGCCCCGGGCCCAGCTACACGCTGGATACCGTCGCGCATTTCCGGAAGCAGTACGGCGACCCGACGGATATCTGCTGGTTGATCGGCGCCGACACCGTCGACGACCTGGCCTATTGGCATCGGATCACCGACCTGATCGATGCCTGTCGATTGTGTACGATGTATCGGGCCGGCTGCGACGCCCCTTCATTCAGCCGGTACGAATCCTCGTGGGGCCGCGAGCGGGTGGCCAGATTGCGGGCGGATGTGATTGAGACCCCCCTGGTGAATGTCAGCAGCACCGAGATCCGCCGCAGGTTGGCGACCGGCCGGGATGTGGCCGACATGCTCGCTCCGGCGGTGCTTGACTACATCCGCGCACACGGGCTGTACAAGTCGTTGGAGCCACCCTCATTCCTCTAATGGCGTGTTTTGACGCGGTGGAAGGCTCAGCTCAGGAACGGACGCGGGCGGCGAGCCAGTCGTACCAGTTCTCCATGCCCTGGCCGGTCCGCGCCGAGAGCGGGAATATCTCGATGGACCTGTTCAATCGCGAGGCATCGGCCCGCACCCGGTCGGTATCAAAGTCGGCCAGCCCTTCAGCCGCCAGGAGGTCAATCTTGTTAATGAGCAGGGCCGCGGACCTGGCGAAGATGGACGGGTACTTGGCGGGTTTGTCGTCGCCTTCGGCCACCGAGAGCACCACAATCTTGGCCGATTCCCCCAGGGCGAACGATGCCGGGCATACGAGATTGCCCACATTCTCAATAATGACCATATTGAGGTCCGCCAGCGGCAACTGCCCCAAGGCGCCGTGAACCTGCTCGGCCGACAGATGGCATGAGCCCTTGGTCTCGATCTGTACGGCCGGGGCCTGCGTGGCCCGGATGCGCTGGGCGTCCAGGTCCGTCCGAAGGTCGCCCTCGATAACACCGATGCGGAGCCTGTCTCGCATGTCGGTGATTGTTCTGGCCAAGAGGGTGGTCTTGCCCGATCCCGGCGACGAGATCATATTCAGGCAGACGAGATGGTGTGCGGCCAGCAATTCGGCATTGGCCTGGGCGAATTGTTCGTTCGCGCTGAGGATTCGCTTGCCTACGGTCTGTTTATCCATCGGTCACTCCGTTTCGAATTCAATTTCCTCGAGGACCAGCGGAGGATCGGGCAAGAGCGTGAAATGCCGCCCGCCGCAATACGAGCACCGGGGCTGATCGAGGTCAACCCGGAAATCCCTGTCGCAATCCGTGCAGTGGGCCTCCAGAGGCTTCTGCACAACCTCCAGCGTCAGGCCTTCACAGACCGACCCCCGCGAGACGGCCGCGAACGCGAAGACCAGAACGTCCTCATTGACGCTGTTGAGCTGCCCGCAACTGACCCGCGCGGAGACCGGCCGCGCACGATGTCTGTCGGCCTCGGCGGTGATCGCTTCAAACAGGCTCTGGGCAATCATCGTTTCGTGCATCAGCAGATCCTCGGCAATTCCCGGCCATAGGGCATCTGCACAATGCGCCGGCCGCCGATTTTCGTGACGATTTCCACCAGAGGGGCCGCATGACGCTGCGCCACCTCGCCGATGATGGCGGCCCGGGTCCCAAGCGGATCACACCGACAGATGTCCAGGCACTTCGCCGCTTCGTCGG
>DSDB01000532.1 GCA_011057845.1 Phycisphaerales bacterium
ACCGGCAACCGAGTCGCCAGGGCGGCGGCCGTCCTTGCGCAACTGGAACAGTCCGTTGCGTCGTGAGGCAAGACCGCAGACCGCAGACCATAGACCGCAGACCATAGACCATAGACCATAGACTTGTGGTAGTCTGTCTTGGATATGCGCACGTTGGGGCTTTGTCGCTGAGCACTCGATGTGGCAGCGACGATATGTCACCCCGCACTTGATGCGGGGTCCGGAGGAACTGAAGGGGGTCGGTACGTTTTCTGTCGAAACCGTCACCTGATTGGTGTGCTTTGGCCGCGCAGAAAATGCACTGGGCCCCTTTACTATGTGTCACTCTGTGAAATCTGTAGCTTCAATTCTTATTGGGCATTGGGGGATTGCCTCCAGGAACTCGCGGCCGTAGCGTTTCTGCACGATGCGCGAATCGAGGATCACCACAATGCCTGTATCTGTCTTGCTACGAATCAGCCGTCCGAAGCCCTGCTTGAACTTGATGATCGCCGACGGAAGCTGGTAATCCATGAAGGGATTGCCCCCTTGCCGGCGGATCTGGTCCAAGCGTCCGGCCAGCAGCGGCTGGTTCGGCACGGCAAACGGCAGCCGCACGATCATCACATTGCTCAGGGCCACCCCCGGCACATCGACCCCCTGCCAGAAGCTGTCGGTTCCGAACAGGCACTTGGCCCCGCCGGAGGTAAACGCCCGCAGCAACTGCCCGCGCTCGCGGCCGGACCCCTGCTCCAGCAGCTCGATATCGTTGTCGATGAACCACTGGGCCATGGCCCCGGCCATCCGCTTGAGCATGTCATAACTGGTAAACAGCACGAAGGCCCGGCCCTGCGTCCGGGCCACATAGCGTTTGACCGCCTCGGCCGCGGCCGCGATGAACTGGCCATCATTCGGCTCGGGCAGGTCCCGCTCGACGTACACCGTCACCTGCCGCGGGTAGTCGTAGGGCGAGCCCAGTTTCAGGGCATCGTAGTCCTCCAGGCCGACACGCCCGGCGAAGAACGCAAAATCCCGCGCCTCGTGTACTACCTGCGCCTTGCCCGGCCCGGCGGCCGGCCCACTGGAGAGCGTCGCGCTGGTCAGCACCACCGGCCCGTAGGCCTCGAACAGGCACCGCTTCACATCGGCCCCGACGTTCAGCGCGGCGCTGCGGAGATACAGCCCGTCGCCGCGTCCGGAGCCCCGGACGGACTTGCGGCCTCTCGACGTTGTCGACTCACGGGCAGGCCCGTCCTGAGCAGAGCGAATGGGATGCCCGTGCCACAAGGCCGCCTCCACCCAGTACACATAATCGTCGCGCTGCTGGCCGAGGAACTCCTTCAAATCCGCCAATAACTCCGCGCAGTGGTCCACAAACCGCAGCACCTCGAATCGCTCGTCCTCGTCCTCGCTCTGTTTGGCCATCTTTGAGAGACTGCCCTTGAGTTTCCTGAGCGGCCCGCTGAGCCGGTCCTTGACGAAGTCCTTCTCGCAGCGGCCGTTCGCCCGGCCGCCCGATTGTTCGTACCAGTCGGCCACGTCGCGGAAGAACCCCCTGGCCGCGGCGGTGGTCTGTGCGACCCGGTCCATCGCCTCGTCCGTCGCCGGGTCCGAGCGCCGATACGCCAGCAGGCCCTTGCGGGCGCGCGGGTTGTACAGGCCGTCCAGCAGCCACTTGACGCGATGGTTGCTGATGTCGATGCCGAACTGCTTTTCCGCGACGTGTTCGAGGTTGTGCGCCTCGTCGATGACGATGTAGTCGTAAGCCGGCAGCAGTGACACATCCTGCTCCTTGAGCACCAGGTCGCTGAACATCAGGGCGTGATTAGCCACGATGATGTCGGCCTTGTCCAGCATCCGCCGCGCCCGCCAGTAGAAGCACTTGCCGTAATGCGGGCACTTGCGGCCGCGGCAGTTGCCGTGCTCGCTGCGGACCGCGTCCCAGACGCCCGGCGACGGGGCCGATTCCAGTTCGCTCAGCGAGCCGTTCTCGGTCTGCTGCGCCCAGCCGGCCAGGCGCTCCAGCTCCTCGGCCGACTCATCGAACAGGCCGCGCTGCCGCCGGACCGCGTACTCGAGCCGCCGCTTGCAGAGGTAGTTGCCGCGCCCCTTCGCCAGCACCGCCGAGAACTCCACGCCCGTACACGACGCCAGCACGGGCAGGTCCTTGTTGATCAACTGCTCCTGCAGCGTGATGGTATAGGTGCTGACGAGGACCTTGCCCTGGCCGCGCCGCACCAGGTCTATGGCCGGGACCAGATACGCGAAGCTCTTGCCGACGCCGGTGCCGGCCTCGACGGCCAGGCGTTTACGCTGCTCGAACGCGGCCGCCGCCGCCCGCGCCATCTCCACCTGCTCGACCCGCTGCTCGTAGCCCGCCAGGAATCGACAGATCGCCCCCCCGGGCGCAAAGACCTCACTGATAAAGTCATTTTCCATCCCCCGATTATCCCCACCCCGACCCAAAACACAACCTCATTCGCCACTACCCGCCGCCCCTTCACCCAAGACACCGTCCGTCGCCAAGAGAAGGGTGGATTTGTCTTGACACGCCGCGGCATGCGCGGTAGTTTGCAGGTCGAAATGGCGGTGCGGGTCGTTGGTGTGCTCGCGGGCCGCGGGAAAAGGAAAGCAAGGGTATGAGCGCGTGTATTGCGGAAAGGAGCCGGGAACATCAGAACGGGATTGGCGGCTTGGGTTCTGGCGGGGCTTATCTCAACGGGG
This sequence comes from Phycisphaerales bacterium, assembly GCA_011057845.1. GTDB lineage: Bacteria > Planctomycetota > Phycisphaerae > Sedimentisphaerales > Anaerobacaceae > UBA2266. The sequence continues at coordinate 2,704 of DSDB01000532.1, forward strand.
GCTTCGGGGGC
>DSDB01000534.1 GCA_011057845.1 Phycisphaerales bacterium
CGCCCGCGAGATTTCCCTGGGCCTGTCGCCGCGGAAATTGAAGAACACCACGCCATCGCCGTCCTGGATCGTTGCAATCGGCGAATTGTCCTCGTCCACAACACACGTTGGCTCGATAAACTCGTCGGTTACGCCCTTGGCGTAGCTCTGGGCAACGGCCATGGCGGCGCTGGCGGCCTTGAGGCCCTTGCCCACGCGAAGGCACTCATACGCTTTCTGAACCCGGTCCCAGCGGCTATCCCGGTCCATCGCGTAGAATCGCCCCATGACGGTGGCGATCCGGCCGACGCCGATCCGAAGGGCGTTATCCTGCACGGCCCCGATGTAGCCGGCCCCGCTGTCCGGCGGCGAATCCCGCCCGTCCATGAAACAGTGGACAAAAACGTCCTTGAGGCCATTGCGTTTGGCTAACTCCAGCAGTCCGTACAGGTGGTCCAGACGGGAATGCACCCCGATGTCGCTGCAAAGGCCCATCAGGTGCAGCTTACCGCCGCGCTTCTTGAGGAACGCGATCATCTCCAGGAAGACCTGGTTCTCGAAGAACGACCCATCCCGAATGGCATGGCTCAGCCGCACCGACTCCTGGGGCACGATCCGCCCGGCCCCGATGTTCTGGTGGCCGACCTCGCTGTTGCCCATGGTCCCATCCGGCAGCCCCACCCACTCGCCAAACGTGTGGATCAGGCCGTTCGGATACTCGCTCATCAGCATATCATCCGTCGGTGTGTTCGCCCGCTTGATGGCATTATAGGCGTCCTCGGCCGGGTCCGGATTGTACCCCCAACCATCCCGAATGATTAACACGACCGGCCGTTTGGCCGGTTCTACGGTCTTCTTGGCCATAATATCTGCGTCCTTACATTCAAAAACACGGACGAGGCAGCGCCTCGCCCGTCAAATATCACCTGGAATCACATCTGTCCGGCATAATACACCCCCAGCCGGCCCCTGTCAATGAATCCCCCGACAGACGCCCGGAGGCCAGGTATTGTGTATTGACCGTCGTTTCGTCCCTGTTATAATCCCCCGCAATGAAGGATCCGCACGATAACCAAGTCACGGCCCCTCCGGGCGGCGTGGCGTCTGCGAATGCCCCCGAATCCGAGGTACCGGGCCCCGGCAGATCGTCTAAGCATCGCCCCGACCGTATCGGCCACCTGCTCTTCTGGCCGGTAGCGGTGGGGGGGCTGGCCCTCGATCTCTGGTCCAAGAACGCGGTTTTTGCCTTCCTCAAGACCCGCCCGGACTACTCCTACTCCGTCATCGACGGGCTGCTGCGTCTGGTCCTGGCGGAGAATGAAGGGGCCGCCTTTGGCATGGCCGCTGGAAAGCAGCCTGTCCTGATTGCGGTCGCGGTGGTCGCGATGTTCGTTATCCTCGGACTCTTCCTCTTTGGCGGAACCAACCAGCGCCTGACCCAACTGGCCATGGGCCTGTTTGCCGCCGGCATCACCGGCAACCTCTACGACCGCGTTTTCAACGACGGCTGCGTCCGCGACTTTATCGACGTCTACTATCGCTCGTGGCACTGGTATACATTCAACGTCGCTGATGCCCTGCTATGCACCGCCGTCGGCCTGCTGCTGGTCTCCTCGTTTATGCCCCAGCGGCCTCTTCAAACACGTGATCCTCAACGAAAATAGGGGCGTTCGAGGCCACCCCCAGGGCAATCGCGTCGGACGGCCTGGCATCGACCTCCACGGTTCGCCCGTCGATGCTCAGCCGGATCGTGGCGATGAACGTGTGCTCCCGCAGGTCGCTGATCACAATCCGCTCGATGGACCCGCCCAGTTCCCGGATGACGTTGTCGAGCAGGTCGTGCGTGAGCGGGCGCGGCGGCATCAGGCCCTTGAGCCGCCGGTCGATGGCGAAGATTTCCACGATCCCGATAACGATGGGGAAGCTGCGCTCGCCGCCTTTCTCCCGGATCACAATAATCTGCTGGTCGCTCATCTCATTGATGATGATTCGCGCCAGTTCGGCTTCAATCTCCATCGTATGGCACCCCTTGGCTCAGCCATCACCTCACCAGACCGGATAACAGAGGCCACATTTCAATCCGTCAGTTCGGCTAACAGACCTTCGGCCGCCCGCAGTTGCTCGGTCAACTCAGCGAGCCGATCCCTGGCCTGCTGTACGACCTCGGGTTTGGCCCGGTTCACAAAATTATCGTTGCCCAGCTTGGCTTCGACACCCGCCTTGGCGGCCGCGATCTCGGCCCGTTTCTTCTCGAGCCGGGTCCGCTCGGCGGCTACATCAATCACGTCATGCATAAAGACGGACACGTCGCCCACGATGGTGGCCGCGGCCGTCCTGGGTTTGGCCGTATCCGGCGAGGCATGAAACCGGCCCAATCCCGCCAGGTGGCACAACAGCGCCGCGTTGGCATTAAGTAACTCACAGGTTGTCGCCGGTCCCGACGCGGAGGCCTCCGGCCTGGCCGATGGGGCGATATTGTACTGGTTGCGAATATCGCGTATGGCGCGGATGGGAGCCTGAATCGCCTCCACGGCACGCTCGGCCGCCGGATCGACCAGCGACTCCAGGCCGCCGGGCCACGCCGATCGGACCAGTGAATCCGCGACTTTCAGGTCGACCAGCCCGGCCAGGCCGCGTATTGGAGCAACGGCGTTGAGCTTCTGGTATATCTCTTCCGTGATAAACGGCACAAACGGGTGCAGCAGCCGGATGACCTGGTCGAGCACCACCGCCA
>DSDB01000300.1 GCA_011057845.1 Phycisphaerales bacterium
CGTCTTTCTGGTGGACTTTCAGACGCGGGCCAACGAGTTCTATCAGGAGGCGGTTCGACGGGTCCACGCGGGCGACCTCGGGCGGCTGGTCATGGGCGAGGCGAACTACCCGTGGGAGGGCGGTCCGAAGAATGCGCCGACGGGCAACGCCGAGCAGGACCTGCGGAACTGGTATTGCGTGTTGCCGATTTCCGGGGACTTCATTGTGGAGCAGAGTATTCATGCGCTCGATGTGGCGACGTGGATCGCCAATCGCGACCCGATCCGGGCGGCGGGCACGGGCGGACGGACGCTGCGGCCGCAGGGCAGCATCTGGGACCATTTCGCCGTGACGTACTGGTTCCCGGACGACATCATTGTCAACTTCACGTCGATCCAGTGCATTCCGGGCGTCCCCGACGAGATCCGCTGCAAGTTCTTCGGCGCCGAGGGCGTAATCGACACGGACTACTTCAGCGGCGTAATAATCCGCGGGCGGAAGAGCTACAAAGGCGGCCGATTCGATCAGCTTTACACCACCGGCGCGGTGGCCAACATCGAGACGTTCCACCGGTGCATTACGGAAGGGGACTACAAGAACGAGACAGTGGCCCCATCGGTGCGCTCGAACCTGACGGCCATCCTCGGCCGGGAGGCGGCGTACAAGGGCGGCGAGGTCACATGGGAGTCGCTGGTGAATTCGGACGTGCGGCTGGAGCCGAACTTGAAGGGACTCAAGAGCTGAGAAGCCGCGTGTGCAACCCCGATGCGCATCGGGGCACACCCTACGTCTCTGATTCGTATTTCGTATTGCGTTGGTTGAGGCCGCCGTTGGCGATGGGTGGCAGCCCTTGCCGAAGGCAAGGGATGGTTATTTTGACTGGAGAATAAATGATGGGTGCGACACACAAAACAGAGCGGTCACGGCGGCAGTTTCTCAAAGTGACGGGGCAGGTGGCGGCCGGTTCGGCATTGCTGGCGGCAATGGCCCCGGGCATCCATGCGGGCGAAGATAACACCGTCCGCCTGGCGCTGGTCGGCTGCGGGGGGCGCGGCGCAGGGGCCGCGGCCAACGCGATGGCGACGAAGGCGGCCCCGGTGCGGCTGGTGGCGATGGCGGACGTCTTCGAGGACCGTTTGCAGCGGGCCTACGATGGGCTGATCCAGGCGGCCAGCGCCCCTCGGATGCAGGGCTCGGCCGATAGCTGGGTGATGGGCTACCAGGCCGGCCAGGTGGATGTGCCGCCGGAGCGGCGGTTCCTGGGCTTCGACGCCTATCGCAAGGCAATGGAGTGCCTGCGGCCGGGCGATGTGGTCATCCTGACGACGCCCGTGGCGTTTCGGTGGGTGCACTTTCGCCACGCCATCGAAAAGGGCATCAACGTCTTCATGGAAAAACCCGTCGTCGTCGATGGTCCGAGCACGCGGCGGATGCTGGATTTGGCCGAGCAGTCGCAGCGCAAGGGCCTGAAGGTCGGCGTGGGGCTGATGTGTCGCCACTGTAAAGCGCGGCATGAGCTGCTTGAGCGGATCCACTCCGGCCAGATCGGGGACCTCATCACGTTTCGGACGTATCGCCAGCAGGGACCGGCCGGCTTCACGGGGCCCAACCAGAGCGGCCTGAACGAATTGCTCTGGCAGGTCAGGAATTACCTGAGCTTCATGTGGGCCAGCGGCGGACTCTTTCAGGATTACGTCGCGCACAACGTGGATGAGTGCTGCTGGATGAAGGGGTCGTGGCCGGTGCGGGTGCAGGGCTCGGGCGGACGGTGCTTCCGAGGCGATTGTGTAGACCAGAATTACGACCATTATGACGTGGAGTACACGTTCGCCGACGGGGCCAAACTGTTCCTCTATGCCCGCAGCGTCGCCGGCTGCCGCGGCGAGTTCGCCAGCTACGCCCACGGCAGTAAGGGCTGTGCCGTGATTAGCACCAACATGCACACCCCGGCGAAGTGCCGCATCTATGAGGGCCAGGATTTTGCACGGGAGCGGCTGAAGTGGGCGTTCCCACAGCCGGAGCCGAATCCGTATCAGCTTGAGTGGGATGCGCTGATTGAGGCGATCCGCGACGACAAGCCCTTCAACGAGGCCAAGCGCGGAACGGAGGCGGGCCTGGTGACGGCCATGGCGCGGCGGGCGGTGCATACGGGCCAGGTCGTGACGTATGAGGAAATGCTCAACTGCGAGGAGGAATTCGCCCGGGACGTGGATGCGCTGACGATGGATTCGCCGGCGCCGGTGCAAGCCGGACCCGACGGGGTGTATCCGGGCCCGCAACCGGGACGGCTCAAGGACCGGGAATACTGACGCCCGTGGACAGCAGGGAATTGAAAGGATGGCCTGTGTTGGAACGACATGATTTGACGCGACGTGAGTTTGTGCGGTGCGGTCTGGCCGGCGCGGCGATGATGGCAGGGAGGGCGACGGTGTGGGGCGCCGCCGGGGAAAAGGGCGGTCGGGCGCAGACGGCCGTAGCCGCGTCGGATTTCCTCAGCAGTATGGGCGCGTGCTCCAGTATCACGGGCCGCGGCGAGACGCTGGACGGCACAATCGAGACCCTGGAATACACTGGACTGCGGTTTATTCGGTGCGGGCTGGAGGATCGCATCGCGGTCAAGGATATGATCGAGATGCACCGCCGGACGGGGGCCAGGGTCGCCTACGGGCTGCTCAGTGGCGGCACGGACCTGGCCAGGCTGCTGGATGAGGCCCGGCAGTTGGCGGC
>DSDB01000691.1 GCA_011057845.1 Phycisphaerales bacterium
CTCGCCGCCGCTGAAACACAACCCGTATTTGGGGGTCGTCAGGGGTAGACGCGCCCCAGGTACTCAACGACGGCCCTCTTGAGTTCGAGCGGCTCGATGGGGCCGACCTTGCGGTAGATGACCCGTCCGTCCGGCTTGACCAGCAGGGTATACGGCACCCCGCCGGCCAACCGGGGGTCCACCGCCTGCATGACCCCGTGCAGGTCGCCGCCGTCGCACAGGTAATTGGTGTAGGAGGCGTGGGCCTTCGTCAGCGCGGCAAGGGCCTGATCCATGCGGGCCGCGCGATCCACGCAGACGCTGATTAGCTCAAAATCGCGTTTGCGGTACATCCGGTTGATGGTCACCAGTTCGGCGAGATTGGCGACCGACGGGCCCGACCAGGTGGCCCATATACTGATCAACCGCAGCTTGCCGGAGTCGTTGCCCGCCAGTTCGTCCAGTTGAGATTCGGTGATCGGCGTCAGCTTCACCGGCTCGCGGTTCCAGTTGGCGAGGCTCTCAACGGCCGATGCACGTTTGGAGGCCCACTTGACCGAGCAGCCAAAGGGCCGGGTGTTCTGCACCGCGACCTCGCGGCCCGCCAGCAGCGACTCAATCGCGTTGCGTGTGTCGTGCTGCTTGACGTTGTTGGGCTTCTCGGAGTCGTCAAATCGCCCCTGGTAGCGCAGGGTCCGCTCGCCGTCGAAGACGAACACATGGGGCGTGGCAATGGCCCCGTAGGCCCTGGAGACCGCTTGCGTATCCCCGTCGTAGAGGTAGGGGAAGTTGAAGGCCGTATCCCGGGCCCGTATCTTCATATCCTCCAGGGCATCGTTGAGGTCCGTGTAGCCGAGTTCATCCAGCCGCACGGCCAATGGGTCGTTCGGGCTGATGGCGACCACGGCGACGGACTTGCCTTTGTAATCCTCGACCAGTTGCTTGATCCGGGCCTCGTAGGCCTGCGCCGTGGGACAGTGGTTGCAGGTGAAGATGACGACCAGGACATGGGCCTGCTCATAGTCGGTCAATTTGTGAATCTTGCCGTCAACCCCCGGCAGTTGGAAATCCGGCGCCGCCTCGCCGATCCGCAGAATCGGCGGCTGTTCCGATCCGGTCAGAGCCGAGAAACTCAGCAGGCACGTTAGAACGAATGTCATCAGTGATCTCATGGTCTTTGCTCCTATTGCGATTGTGTCAGCGTACGTCCGCCGGCGGCGGCAGGGGGGGTCTCGGCCCAGTGCGTTGCTTCGATGCGTTTGAACTCGGCGTCGATATCCGTTCCCTCGTAGAACCACAGACCGCCGCGAAGCGTGAATGATTGTCCCGGTTCGACGTCGGGGAATTTGGGGTCGCTGTGGAAGCATGGGACATCGGGATTGGCCCACGGCCGCTCGCAATGCGTCCACGCCGTGATAACCCACCGCTTGCCCGAGACATCGCGACAGGCGGCATAGGGCCGGGTCAGGACCTTGTTGTCATTCGTGCGGACCTCAAAGCCCGGCGCCATCTTCGGCATAACACAGTTCTGGACCCGCAGATCCGACAGATTCTGATCCGTGCCGTTGGTCAGGGTCAGTTCGATCAGTACGGCGTCCTTCGTGGGTACGACGCGCGTGGTGAACTCAATGCCGTTGGGCAGCGTCCGGGTGATATCCAATCGACCGCCGCGGCGGCGCCTCCATTCGAGTCTCGGCAAGACGATCTCCCGCTGCGTCCAGATCGTGTCGATGTGCGTATGCGCCAGGTACGTCAGGCCCAGGTTCGACCAGATCGCCTCCGGCACATCCACGACCACGTAGGCGTTGGGGTCCCACGGCGTAAAGACGCTGAACTTGGTCTCGCGTTGCGGGTCAATCGCCCCTTCCAGAAAGCCAATCCGCGGATGCCGCCCGCCGGGGTACGGCTGGACGGTCAACGGGGCATCCGGCGATCTTGTCGGCCGGGCCCCCGGCCGTATATCAAATCGTTCCAGTGCCTCCTCGATGTCCGCCTCCCCCAGCCCCGTGGCCAGGCGAACCTCGGTGATGGTGAAGTTGTGATACGCCACCATATTCGTCAGCCAGTACCTCAGTTCCCGCTCATTGGCGGGCTTGCGGGCATTCGGCGGCGTCAGCACTTCGGCCGGTGTCGTTATGGCTTCAGACGGGTCTCCGGCAGCGACATGCGCCGTGTTCACCGCGGTAGCGGCCAGACAGACGGTCAGACACACAACTGGCGACACAAACATGTGTTTCGCTCCTGGCTTCATTGTCAGTCCTCCCTGAATACCTTTCGAAGCACGCCCAAGAGAGTCGCCGGTTCGAAATAGCTTTCGTTAAGCGTCAGATACGCCTTGTCGGGTCGCGGCATACGCAGCCGGCCCTTGACCGACGCAAAGAGGCCGCCCTGAGGTTGGGCGTCGTCGGAGAAAGAGAATATCAAGTCGCGGCCCGAGGCGACAATACTTTTTACCTGCCGCCGGGCCGCCCGGATGCGAACCAGGGCCATATCACACAGCCATTGCACCTCCTGCGGTATCGGCCCGTAGACGTCCGTCAGTTCGCCGCTAATCTGCCGCAGGTCCTCCTCGCCGCGGGCGACGGCGATTTTGCGGTATACATCCAGCCGCCGGCGGTCGATGGGGATGTAGTCCCGCGGGATATAGGCGGCGAAGCCCAGGTCGATATTGACGCGGGGGATTTCCTCCACCGGCTCGCCCTTGAGTTTTCGCACGGCGTTGGCCAG
>DSDB01000592.1 GCA_011057845.1 Phycisphaerales bacterium
CAATGCGTCCGCAACTTCGAGAAACTCCACGACGTCCAGGCGCCTTTCGGCGTTCTCATACTTGGAGACAAAGGACTGGGGTCTTCGAATACTCTTGGCCACGTCCTTCTGCGTAAAGTTCTGCGACACCCTCGCTTTTACGAGAAGTTCGCACAACACCTTATACCTCCTTGAGAAGACCGATCTTGTCATGCGCATAGACCTCCAAAACAGCGTGACGATAATGCCACCACACAAAAAACCCAAAATGGGATATGGTGGGGAGTTTTGGCGCGAGGACACGGCGCGGACTTTCCTTCCGTAGCAGAGGGGGCCTTGCTCACGCAGACCATGAGGGCCGGTGTGTGTGCGGCAATGCCACAACAGCCGACCGGTCGCAGGCACCATGAAAACTATAATAATGGCGCCGAGGTGAGGAGCAAGTGGTGAGTGGCCGGCGGCGAGCAGCGACGAGAGGGCATCCGCTTCTCGCTGTTCACTGCTCGTTGCCCACTTTCGGTTCAGACGTCCGGCCTACAGGGCCTTGATGCGGACATTTCGGTACCAGACGTTGGCGCCGTGGTCCTGGAAGCCGATGTGGCCTTCGCGTTTGAAGTCTTTCAGCGCCCTTCTGAACTTGTTCTTGACGCCGCCGGGGTTCTGGCCGGGCGTATCCCACTTATCGACGTCCATGTCGATGATCTGTTCGCCGTTCATCACGATCGTGATCTTGTTGTCGATGGTGGTGATGGTGACGTGGTTCCATTGGTTGTCCCGGGTCATTTCCTTCGTCGGGGCCAGGGCGTCGTAAACGGCGCCGGAGCTGTTCTTGCTGGGGTTGTTCGTCGGACGATAGACCTGCATCTCGAAGCCGGTCTGGACGCAGTCCTTCATGTTGTCGGTGCGAAAGAACACGCCGCTGTTGCCCTCGGTCTTGAACTCCAGGTCGAGGACGAAGTCGCCGAATCGCTGCTTCGTCCAGATCATGCCGGCGCCTTCCTTGCGGGCCAGCACGTCGCGGCCGTCCTCCTGGATGACGACCCAGTTGGGATTCGGCGGGCCTCCGTTCTCATTCTGCCATTTGTCAAGGTCCACGGCTGTCTCGAACAACACCTGCCAGCCACCCGCCCGGGACTTGCCGGTGCCGTTATTGAGCAGCAGATCCACGCGCGGGGCATTGTGATTGTATGGTTTGAGCAGGATATCGAGGTCGCCGTCACCGTCGAAATCGCCGAGTTTGCCTTCGTGAATGCCCTGGCCCTTCCAGGCGACGGTTTCGCGGAAGTTGCCCCGTCCGTCGCCGTACCAGACGAAAACCTGCGCGTTGTCGCCGGCCCCGGGGTTGCCCATCTCGCCGATCATGATGTCCGAGTGCCCATCGCCGTCGATGTCGCGAATCCCGCAGGTATGGCCGTGGATGACATGCCGCAGAACGTGCCTGACCCACTTGGCGCCGTCCCATCCATACCAGGCGGCCTCGCCGTCCATATCGCCGGGGCTGAACACCACTTCCGGCCGCCCGCCCTCGACCAACGGGCCGACGGCGCACTGCGTAAACGTCATCTCGCCGTCGATGACGTGCTCTTCAAAGTTCATGCCGCCGGTATGCTTGAACCATCGGCCGCCGCCGACAATATCCAGCTTGCCGTCGCCGTCGATATCCATCGGGACCGAGGGAAAGCCTTCCCGTTCGCGGCCGCTGTCCCACGTATAGATGACGGCGGGCTGCCAGGGACCGGCGGACCTGGGGTCGGACGGTATCTTATAGAACAGCAGGCTCTTTGCCCCCTGGTTCCATGTCACGAAGTCGACCTTCCCGTCGCCGTCATAGTCTGCGCAGGACTGGTCGTGGTGCTTGTTGGCGCCGGAGTTCTTGATCAGCCGCCGCGTCCAGGGCTTGTCGTAGTCCGGATACGGATTCTCCCACCACCAGATAGTGTTGCCGCTGGCGTCCTGCCCGAAGATAACGTCCAGATCACCGTCGCCGTCGATATCACACACATCGCCGCCGGCCTCCGGTTTCAGGGCTGTTTCGTCGATGACCTTGATATCCCAGCTCTTGCCGTTGTACTTATACCAGACCACCGACGGAGTCTTCGTCCGCTCGGTCACGATGAAGTCATCGATGCCGTCTTTGTCGAGATCGGCGACGATGCAGGCGGTCTGCTGGTTGCCCGCATTGGGCCCCGGCAAGGTCTTATGTTCCCACTGGACCGGCCCGGCCGAGCCGATACCCCCGACGAGCAGAAGGCTCGCGGCCGCAAGAAGACAACGTAAATATCTACTATCAAAGGCTTTACAGCACACCGAACCAGCCGTCTTCATAACGATTCTCCTATAAGGAACCAGCCGAAATCCACGCACGCCAGACTACCAAATGCCCGCCGCTGCGCCCAGTCCATTCCCACGGCCGCAAAGGCATGGGGCCGCGCAATAATTTGCCCGCACGCAACGTCATAGGGCATTGGCATGGCATTGAGAATCTGCTATCATCCTGCCTTTTACCGGCAATGATAGACGCTGCCGGCCGGCGCGGCGCCTATCGCCGGAACAAAGTCCACCTGTAGACTAGGAGACAACTATGGAACGACGGGGTTTTCTCGCAGCATCGTGTATTGCGGGTCTGGGGGCGCTGGGCGCCGAGGCCGCCGGTGCACAGGGTTCAGGCAGGGGCCGTGGCGACCGGCCCAGACGCGACATCTATGAACTGCGGCGATACACGCTG
>DSDB01000116.1 GCA_011057845.1 Phycisphaerales bacterium
AGCCTCGATATTATCGGGCCTGACGGCAATGACCATCCGCTCCTGGGCCTCGCTGATCCAAATCTCCGTATAACTGAGACCCGCATATTTAAGCGGGACCTTCTCCAGGTCAACCTCCGCCCCAAGCTCGGCCCCCATCTCACCGACGGCGCTGCTGAGCCCCCCGGCGCCGCAGTCGGTGATAGCCTCATAGAGGCCCTGCTCATTGGCCTGGAGCAAAACGTCGAGCATCTTCTTCTCCGTGATGGCGTTGCCGATCTGGACAGCATGGGAGAAGATGGTCTCGTGCTCGTGGGTCATCTCGCCGCTGGAGAAGGTAGCTCCGTGGATGCCGTCGCGTCCGGTCCGCCCCCCTACCACGACAATCAGGTCGCCGGCATGAGGATGCTTGAAGCACTTATCCTTGTCCATGATGCCGATATTGCCGCAGTAGACCAGGGGGTTGGCGAGGTAACGGTCGTCGAAATAGACGGCCCCGTTGATGGTTGGAATACCCATGCGGTTGCCATAGTCACGGACCCCGGCCACGACCCCCTTCATGATTCGACGGGGATGGAGAACACCCTTGGGCACCTCCTCGAGCTTCATATCGGGCCGCCCAAAACAGAATACGTCCGTGTTGGCGATGGGCTTGGCGCCCATACCCGTGCCCATCGGGTCACGGATGACGCCGCCGATGCCCGTGGCCGCCCCACCGTAGGGATCGAGGGCCGAGGGGTGGTTGTGGGTCTCCACCTTGAAGCACACGGCCGACTGCTTGTCGAATTCCACCACGCCCGCATTATCGGCGAAGACCGAGATGCACCATGGCTTGGCCAGGTCCCGCGTCGCCTTGAAGACGGTCTCCTTGAGGAGGTTGTCGAAGTGGACCTCACGGCCGTCGATGGTCATATCTACGGAACTCTTGAGCGTCTTGTGGACGCAGTGCTCGCTCCAGGTCTGGGCCAGGGATTCGAGCTCCACATCGGTCGGTTCCCGGCCCAGGTCGCGGTAGTACTTCTGGATCGTCTGCATCTCGACGAGGTTGAGGAACAGGTCCTTCTCGCGGCTGATCCGGACGAGCCCCTCGTCATCGAGCTCCCGGATAGGCCAGTGGATAATCCGCAGTTCGTAGGGCTTGAGGTGAGGGCCGGGCGGTTCGGCGGCATCGCCAACCAGGACGTCCTCAATACAGTCGTTGGCGAGTATCCGCTTGGCAATGAGGTCTCGCTGGGCCCCGGTGATTTCACCGAGCAGAACGTACTTGCGTGCCGTGCGAACACCCGTGACAATCCGCCCCATATCGGCGACGGCGCCCAGGACCGACTCGGCCACCGGGTCGGTTACGCCGCTCTTGAGATGCACCTCCAGCAGGGTCGCCCGGGCCAGGCCCGCGGGGGCCTTGCTGCGGCCAATGTAATACTCCTCGCAGACCGGGTCCGCCAGCAATTCCGCCGCGATGCGCTTGGCGAAGGCCTCGTCAAGATCACCCTCTATCAAAAACACCTTTGCGGACTGCACCGCCTCGACGGTCGCAATGCCCAGTTCCCGGATATCCTCCAGCACGCCGTCGCCGTGGACATCGGCGAAACCGGCCCGGCTGAACACCTCAAAACGCCACTCCATGGTCAGTCCAGTTCCTTCCTTGACAGCTTGTATTGAATCAACTGCGCCCGGCGGTTTCTCGCCCGTTCGAGCAGGGCCATGATCTCCTTGTCATCCTCGTCGCCGACGGCCTTCTTGAGGGCGTTGAGCGACTCAATGATACGGTCGATGCCCGCCACGACATTGCGGGTATTGGTCGTGACGATATCCGTCCAGATGTTGGCCGGCCCCGAAGCAACCCGGGACGTGTCGATGAAGCCCTTGCCGGCCTGTTTGAGGTTCGCGGGGTCCGTCGCGTTGACCAGGGCCGCCGCGACGAGGTGCGGAACGTGGCTGACGGCCGCGAAAATACGGTCGTGCCGTTGGGGGGTCATTACCTGGGTCAGGCAGCCGAGTCTCTGCCAGAATCGCTCAACGACGTCCGCTGCCTCGTTGCTCGTTCGCGGTGTCGTGGTGATAATGCAGGTGGCTTGGTCGAAAAGATCGTCGCGGGAGAACTCGACACCCCGCTGCTCGGAGCCCGCTATGGGGTGAGAACCGACGTAGTACACGGTCTTGGGCAGGCGAGCGGCCGCCCACCTGTGGACCAGGGATTTGGTGGACCCCACATCCGTGACGATGGCGTCCTGCTTCAATGCGGGGGCCATCTCGCTGAATTGCTCCGCAAAAGTCCGTACGGGTGTCGCCAGGATCACCATATCCGAACCGGCAACCGAACCGGGCAAGTCGGCGGCGATGTCGGTGGCCACGGCCAGCTCTCTCGCCTTGTCGCGGGTGGCCTGACGATGGGAGAACCCGACGACCCGCACATGGGAGAAACTCCGGCGAATCGCCAGCGACACCGAGCCGCCCAAAAGCCCCAGTCCAATGACCGTAACCTGTCTTAAGTCCTTCACTGATAAGACCTTACGAAAACTTGCAGGGAAATGAGATCGATGAAGAGGTTACGGCAAGGCATATCCGCTGTCAATTTTTTTCTTGGTTTGCGGCCGACGAATTGCTAACATTAGCCTTTCAGATAACGAGCCAACGGATTTGGCACAAACTCCTGATGTCTTGCCCATGGGCAATGGGCAGGCTTTTTTTGTGAACTGACGAAGCTTTGGGATG
>DSDB01000108.1 GCA_011057845.1 Phycisphaerales bacterium
GATGCTGCCGCGGCGTCTGCGAAGAACCGACCAGATAGCGCAAATGTAGTGAAGACTTTTGGCCCGCAATGGCATTGGCGCTATCAAAAACCCGTATTCAGCCGCCCAACTGCGTAACTTGGGGTAGGCGCCGTGGCGGGCCTCATGGAGGGCACCGTCTCTTTGCTCCTTATGGACAGCGCGGAGGTTAACGTGATGTCGGGCGAAGAAATCTTTGCCATTAGGGACACCATACGTATTTCTGTGGGAGCTTCCAAAACCTCCCGCCGATCGCCGATGACATATCGTTTTGCGCCGCGTTGCGCCAGCGGCCTTGGCGAGCCTGCGTCTTGCGCTTCTTCGGGCTGCCGGCGACCATGACGACGCAAGGCCCTCTGTCCACGCCGCTGGCAGCCCGTGAATGCGAAAAACGCACGTTGGGGTGGTAAGCCAGGCAAGATAGCGTCACAAACGCGAGGGTAGAGGCGCGCATAACGGCGGAATTGTGAAAAAATTATTACTCCCGGTCGGACAAGTACTTACGACGATGCCGGTGGCGACATGGGCGCACAAACTCGTCACATACGCGCAGGTTCCGCCTAAGGGTAGAGGCGCTGGTGCGTCTCGCAAAGGAATCGAATGGCGACCCGTCCGCGGCGGGTCGCGGGAACGTGCGGTGAGCTTCTCTTAGGCAGGGCCGGGCGGCGGCGGGGGGGGCTACGCGCGGCGGTTTATCGGGGCCGGTCGATATCGATATCGAAATCGGTCATCGAGAAGTAAACGAATCGATCATCGATATCGATATCGAAATCGAAGCGAAGGGTATATGGGGTTTTGATTTCTGATCTGTGATCTTTGGTCTATGATTCTGCGGGCGGTGGGCTAATGCGTGAGATTGACAGGCTGGACAGGACGATAGCGGTGAAAAGGGCGGACGGGCCGGGGCGGCAGGTTCCGGCGATGGCGGACGTCCTGGCGGCTCTGGGTGCGCAGGGCCGGGCGGTGGCGGGGGTGGGCGCCGACCTCGCAGAGTCGGCGACGGAGGCAGGCGGAGGCGCGGTGCCGTCGGGCGGCATGGATTTCTACCGGCGGCTGGTGGGTCTGATGCGGCCGCAGAGGCCGCCGGACAAGCTGGCGATGCGATGGGTGCGGAACTGGTTGGCGGCGCAGGTGGAGGCCGGGCGGTACAACGAAAAGATATGGGGCTACGTCCTGGACCTGGCGGTGGAATCCGCCGGTCCGGCATGCCGGAACAGATTTGCGGTGTTTCAGAGTCTGCTCAGAAGGGAACTGGGCTACACCACGCAGGCGGGCCGGATCAGTGGAAGTCAAACAGCGACTGCGTCTTGATCATCGTGACCTGGTCGGGATAGGCGGCGAAGGTGTGCAGGTGCAACTCGTGCCGTCGCGCCTCGAAGTCGATGTAGCAGAACGGTTGCAGATGGCCGATCTGCAAGTCGGGGAACTTGACGAACACGCCGCGGTTGCGGGCGAACCGCTCCAGGTCCGTGTGGCTCTGCTGATACAGGTTCGGGCTCATCTTCTCGACCTGAAAATCGGTCATGTACCCGACGCCCCGGCTGAGCGTACACTTGTGCGTGCGGGGTCCGCGGAACTGGAACCGCTCGATCAGCCCGCGCGACGGCAGCATCTGGCCGGGCGTGCTGACGACCTCGGTCAGGCACAGATCGCCGGTGAAGATACTGACGACGTGCGTGCAACCGGTGACCCAGATCAGGGCCTCGTACTTCTCGGTCTTGAGCTGGCGGGTCGCGTAAATCTGAAAGAGTTCGGGATGCAGAGGCCGCTGGAACAGACTGAAGGTCAGCTCCTCAACAGCGACGTTGATCTGCGGTGATTCCATAGGCAAACCCCAAAGTTCGTGCGTCACAGTATGGGTCTATTATACCGCCCGCGGGCCTCTCATGCAAGACCCGTAGCAGTACTGGCAGCGGGCGTTATGGTCCTTATAGGACGATTATTTCACAAGCCTCGGCCAGTCAAAGGGTAAGGACGCAGCGGATTTTGCGGGAAAAATTTAAAAATCCGCGCCGACGGCCGTGCTTTTCTAGTCGCCCAGCCAGAACGTGTTGAGGATTGTGGCGATGATGTCGTAGCAGGCGTGCGTCGCGGCCGTGATACCGAAGCCCCGGATCGCAAACAGGCCCGCGAAATAGACCCCCGCCATCGTCCGAAAACCGAACCTCGCCACGCTGAATACATCGCCGAAGACCACGCGCCCGTTGACCACGACAATGTGATGGTGCAGGCTGAACAGCACCGCCGAGACGACCACGGAGAACATAATCGCGTTCTTCCACGGCAGCCGCAGGATGTCCTGAAAGATGAGCATCAGCAGGCACACGAGAATCAGCCGAAAGACCAGCTCCTCGTAGATGCCCGCGCCGATGCCCGTAATCAGATCCGGCAACAGGCGGCTCCTGCGATCGTAGGGGCCCTGTGAGACGGCCGGATGGATAAGCCCTTCTCCCCCGTTCGTCGCCGTCTGGTTCGGCCCGACATCAGACCCCACGGCCGACGACGTCATCGTCCCTACACGGACCTCCGTCGGCGGCGCGACGGTGCGGCTATTGAGGAACAGGCTGAACACAATCAGGGGGATCGCCAGCAGCACGGACTCCAGAAACATCGGCGGCAGGTCGCCCAGGTGGATATGCCAGGGCTTGCGGGAAGTCATGTGCCAGGCGATGAGA
>DSDB01000364.1 GCA_011057845.1 Phycisphaerales bacterium
CGTCGTCAAGTACGTCCGCGGCAAGTTCGGCCGCAAGAAACTCGAATGGCTCTACGTCCGCGTCGCATTCTGGTCGTACCTGCTGGTCTACATCAGCGGAGCGTTAATCTACCCGGCCTTCCGCGTCCACATCCGCGCCGAGGCGTTCGATCCATTGGGCTGGCCCACGGGCCTGTTCGAGGTCAAGGAGCACTGGGGCGCCCTGGGTATGGCCCTGTTCGTCGTCTACTACCTGCTCCGCCGGAACTTCGATCCCGAACAGGAGCCGGACAAGCTGTGGTTCTACGTCCCCCTGTGCGTGATCATCAATCTCATCGTCTGGTACAAGGTCATTGCCGGCTGCTACCTGTCCAATCTGAAAGGGTCCTGGTGATGAAGAAGTCCGATCTTACATACATCCTCGGCTGCACCTGCGCCGGCGCCGTCGGGCTTTTCTACTGTAGCGTCCGCTGGTTCAGCATTAACCTGCCCCGCTACTACCCGACCCTGCACGTCTGGAAAATGGCCAGGATGCCCGGCGTGCCCTCCCAGGGCTGGTACGCCATGCAGGTCTTCGCCTATCTCTGCGCGGCGGCCGTCACCATCGCCGTCTGGATGATTGTACGCTATGCCGCGCCGAAAGACGCGCAACTGCGCCCCGGCACGGCCAAAGCCCTTGGCTTGACGACGTCCGCCGCCGTACTCTTTAGCCTCGGCTATATCGTCTACTATGAGTTCTCCCATTGGGGGATTCTCTGACGACACGCGACGCATGACTGACGACTCAGTCCCCACGACGCAAAACCGAATATGCCCGCAAAGAACGCACCAAGACGAGGACCGCTGGACCACGTATTCGCCGCGGCGATGTTCTTCTTCGTCGTGGTATTCGTCGGTTTCATTCTCACGCTTATCGTCGCCGACGTGTTCTACATCAACAAGCAGGCCGTTCTCACGCTGATCCGCTCCAGGTACATCCTCCACGCCCTCTGGATGAGCGTCTGGACCAGTTTGGTCGCCACGGCGCTGGCCCTGCTGTTCGCCGTGCCGGTGGGATACAGCCTCAGCCGCTTCCGTTTTCCCGGCCGCGCCGTGGTCAACGCCATCATCGACCTGCCCATTATCTTCCCGCCGCTTGTCGTGGGTCTGACCCTGCTGGTCTTCTTCTCCCAGACGGCCCTGGGCAAGTGGATTGAAACCGGTCTGGGCCTGGAGTTCATCTTCCAGCCTCGCGGCATCGTCCTCTGCCAGTTCGTCTCGGCCGCCAGTTTCGCCCTGCGCTCGTCCAAGTCCGCCTTCGACGACGTGGACAGCCGCTATGAGAACGTCGCCCTGACGCTCGGCTGCCGCCGCTGGGGCAGTTTCACCCGCGTCTGCCTGCCCCTGGCGGCCGGCGGCATCATCACCGGCGGCATCCTGACGTGGGCGCGTTCCTTCGGCCTGTTCGGGCCGCTGATGATCTTTGTCGGTTCATTCCGCGGCCGCACCGAGGTCCTGGCCACCACCGTCTTCCTGGAACAGTCCGTCGGCAACCTCGAAGTGGCCCTGGCCGTGGCCGTCTTCATGATGCTTATCGCCGTCGTGGCGCTGACCGTCATCCACGTCGTCGGAGGCAGGACCCGCTTGACCGCATGATCCAGGCCCGCGACATCACGTTTACCGTCGGCGATTTCGCCCTGCGGAACCTCAATCTGGAAGTACCTTGCCCGCAGTACTTCGTCCTGCTCGGACCGCCCGGTTCAGGCAAGACGATTCTCCTGGAGTGCCTCTGCGGCCTGCGGCAGGCCGCCTCCGGCAGCATCCACATCGACGGCCGCGATGTAACCGCCCTCGAACCCCGCTCCCGCTCCATCGGCTACGTCCCGCAGGACTACGCCCTCTTCCCCCATCTGTCTGTCCGTGGGAACATCCAATTCGGCCTCAAGGTGGCCCGTCTGGCCCGCGAGACGATCACCCGCCGTATCCACGCCGTCGCCCAAATGCTCGACATCGAAACCCTCCTCGACCGGCGCATCCAGGGCCTCAGCGGAGGCGAGAAACAGCGCACCGCCCTGGCCCGCGCCCTGGTGATGGAGCCCCGGCTGCTCCTGCTCGATGAGCCCGTCTGCGCACTCGATGAGGGCAGCCGCCAGCGCATCTGCGGCCTGCTGCACACCCTCCAGCGCAAGCTCTGCCTGACCGTCATACACGTCAGCCACAACATCGAAGAGGCCTTCTCCGTCGCGGACACCGCCGCCATCCTCGACCGCGGCCGCCTCCAGCAGGTCGGGCCG
This sequence comes from Phycisphaerales bacterium, assembly GCA_011057845.1. Taxonomy (GTDB): domain Bacteria; phylum Planctomycetota; class Phycisphaerae; order Sedimentisphaerales; family Anaerobacaceae; genus UBA2266. The sequence continues at coordinate 2,253 of DSDB01000364.1, forward strand.
CTCCATGAACTCCTGCGCAGCCCCGCCAACGAATTCGTCGCCCGGTTCATGCGATGCGAGAACATCCTGCCGGCCGTCGCCGAGCCGGACCCGCGCGGCGCGACTCTCTCACGTAGCATGGGCATCTTGCCCATGAATGAACATGAGGCCGGCGCCACCGCAGGCCATAGCGTCGCGACCCTCGGCGGCGTCCGCCTGGCATTGCCGCGGGCTTGCACCGGCCCGGTCAAACTGGTCATCCGCCCGGAAGACATCCGTCTGCTGCGCGCCGGCCCGGCCCCGACCGACGCCAACAGCCTCCGCGTCTCACTGGCCCGCTGGCGCGACTACGGCGCCTATATGAAGGTCGAAATCAGGACCCTCTCGGGCGAACTGGGCTTGATCGCTCACGTATCCCATGCGGCGTTCGCGGCGCTGGATCCGGCC
>DSDB01000022.1 GCA_011057845.1 Phycisphaerales bacterium
CCGCTGTTGCCGCAGGTGATGTTCAGCGGGGTGTTCGACGGGAATTGCTGCAATAGCGAGATGCCGGTCAACTGCGGAAAGGCCCAGGTATCCGGCACGCAGACCAGGATATCGACGCCGGCCCTGCGGAACTGTTGCGCGACGATGTCGGCCGTCGGTTCGCTGTCGACGAGAACGTCGGAGTAGACCACCGGCACGGGCGTCTTGTCCGGCAGGACGACGGCGCCGCTGATGGTCTCGGCCGCCATCCTGGCGATATTCTGGCAGCGTTTGCGGCTGTCGGTGTCGATCCGCGGGTCACTGGTAGCGAAGACGCCGATGACGGGAACCTTGGGCGTGGCTTTGCGAATACCCGGCAACTTCACAGCTTCTATCTTCTTAGCCATCCTACGGACTCCTTTTCGTATTGCGTATTGCATCCGGCTCTTGCATCGGATCAGTGATTCATTAGACCCTTGACCTCGGTATCACGCAACTCTGTTCAGAGGCCGAATGACGCGGCGTCCTCCAGTTGCTTTCTGACGAAATCGAGGAACTGGGCGGCGTAGGCGCCGTTGGCGACCTTGTGGTCGACCGACAGGGTCAGGCTCATCAGTTTGCGGACGAGGATGTTGCCGTTGTCCGGCACGCAGGTATCGGTGATCTTGCCGACGCCCAGGATGCTGCACTGGCCGGGCACGACGATGGGTGTGAACGACTCGATGCCGAAGCCGCCGAGGTTGCTGACCGTGATGCAGCCGCCTTCGAGGTCGTCGAGGCTCAGCTTGTCGGCGCGGGCGCGGTCGATCAGGGCCAGGGCGTCTTTGGCGATGGTCGGGACGTCTTTCTTGTCGGCGTCCTTGATCAGCGGCGCGACCAGGCCGTCCGGCACCGAGATGGCCAGACCCACGTGAATCCGCTCGGCCAGCTTGATCTTGTCGCCCGCCAGTTGGCCGGTCATAATCGGAAACTTGTCCAGGCCCAGGGCCACGGCGCGGATGAGAAAATCATTGAAGGAAACCTTGCCCTTGCCGCTCTCGTTGTATCGGGTCCGCAGGGCCACCAGGTCGGTCATATCGACCTTGACGTTCAGGTAGAAGCAGGGGATCTCGAGTTTGGACTTGAGCATCCGCTCGGCCGTGAGCTTCTGGAGGCGATTGACGGCGACGGTCGAGCCGAGTCTGGCCTGCGTGTCGCGGGCATCCTTGCCCGTGCGCTGCCCGGCCATCCCGCCTTCGCCCGTGATGCGTGCTTCAGCCACGGGCAGGATGCCCGTGCTACGTGATGCGGCCTGGACGTCCTCTTCAGTGATTCGGCCGCCGGGTCCGCTGCCTTTGACGGTGGCAATATTCACGCCGAGGTCCGCGGCCAGTTTCTTGGCCCTGGGCGAGGCAATGACCTTGCCGGGCGTCGCGGCCGTCGGCTCGGCGGCAGGGGTAACTGCCTGGGCGGCCGCCGCAGCCGCCGGTGCTGCCGCGGCCGCCTTGGGGGCGCCGCCCTTGAGACTGTCGATGAAGCTCTGGGGGACGGTCTCATCCTTGTCGCCGAGGACCATGACCGGATCGCCCACGGGAATGGTCTGACCGGCCTCGACAAGGATGGCCTTGACGAAGCCCTCGCCCGGGGACTCCATCTCCAGCGTCGCCTTGTCGGTTTCGATCTCGAATATCACGTCGCCTTTGCTGACCTTGTCACCCACCTTGACGGTGCAGTCAACAATGGTGCCCTCTTCCATGGTCTGGCCCAACTGCGGTAATCTGACTTCTTTTGCCATCTGGTGTTACCCCGATTGTTTCACCGCGGAGACCGCGGAGATCGCCGAGAAATTTCATACCAGGAGTTCTCCGCGGTCTCAGCGTGCTCCGCGGTGAACCTCATGTTCGCGCTAAGCGGCTTCAGCAGATCTTGCGGACGGCCTCGACGATTCTATCGACGCTTGGGATGCTCGCGTTTTCCAGCGGTTCGCTCATGGGCGGCGGCACGTCCAGGGCCGCCATGTTGACCGGTGCGGCGTCGAGGTAATCGAAGCCGTGGGAGCCGTCCTCGAATTCGTATTCCATGTAGCGGCCGGTGATTTCGCGGCCGACGCCGCACATGCCGAAGCCCTCGCTGACGGTAATCAGCTTGCCGGTCTTTCGCACGGAAGCGGCAATGGCGTCGATATCGAGGGGCTTGAGGGTCCGCACGTCGATGACCTCGGCGTTGATGCCGTGTTTCTCGGCGAGGATCTTCGCGGCGTCCAGACACCACATCGCCATCCGGCTGTAACTGACGATGGTGGCGTCGGTTCCGGGCCGCTTGATGTCGGCGACGCCCAGCGGGATGATGTAGTCGCCTTCAGGGACCGGGCCTAGCTGGCCGTAGGTGGCCTTGTGCTCGATGAACACGACCGGATTGTCGCTGCGGATGGCCGCCTTGAGCAGGCCCTTGGCGTCGTAGGGGGTCGAGGGCATAACCACGTAGAGGCCGGGGGCGTGGACGAGCCAGGCCTCGAGCGACTCGCTGTGGTGGGCGGCGATGCAGCGTCCGACGCCGCCTTCCGTGCGCAGGACCATCGGCACCTTGGCCTTGCCGCCGAACATGTAGCGGTTGTAGGCCCCGACGTGGACGAGTTGATCCATGGCGATGGTGACGAAGTCCACGTACATGATCTCGGCCACGGGACGCAGCCCGCGAAGGGCCGC
>DSDB01000132.1 GCA_011057845.1 Phycisphaerales bacterium
AGTCCCACGCAATGCCGGATAGCCGCCGCGGCCTCAGCCGTTCGGATCGCTCTCGTACAGTTCCGCAATCTCTCGCAGCAGCACCTCCAGGCGATTCAGATACACCGGCTCGGCGATCGCCTCCTTCGCATCCCGCAGCTTCATCACCTCCAGTTCCAGTTGATCCCGCCGCGTCCGCTGTTCGGTTGTCATCGCCGCCTCCGCGGCGCTTCGCACGATATGGAACTGGTGCGCCCGATACCCATCCAATGACGCCCCATCGGCCGCCTTGACCACCGGCCGAATCCCCCGGAACCAGTCCGCCCGCGTGCCCAGGGCGTCGCCGTTGTCATCGAGCAGGGGATGCTCCGTCGCCATCCGCCCGGCCCCTGCGTAGAATTCCGCCGTCCGGCTGGCCGCCATCAAGAATGCCTCCAGCAGCGACGTCTGCCCATCCTTGTCCAGGTCCGCCTCGCTGTTGGCAATCGACTCAGCCAGATACTGCCCGAACCTCGCATAATTCTGCTCGAACCCGCTCTTGGTCGCCGTTATCACCACTCGATTGGGCCCCGACAGCTTCGTCAGGAACGGCGCACTGGACGACGCCGTGTTGATCACCGCCACCGGCCGCTCCATGGGCTCGAGCCACCGGCCCAACTCCTCCGCCGAGATATCCGGCCCCCGCAGATTGAATTTCGCCGTCCGACCGTCGAACGTCCCATGCCCGATCAGCACCAGCCACAGCGCCCCAGCACGTCGATCCCCCGTGGCGAGGGCGTCCCGCCCTTGCGTCGCACGGGCATCCTGCCCGTGCAACTGATCTGTCGTCCCTCGTTCCTCGTCCGCACCCGCCTGTTGCATCAGCAACTCCTTCAACCTGTCGCGGTCCGTCCGGCCATTGTTCGGGTCCAGCCCAATCACCGCGCACCGCACACCCCCCTTGTCACACGCCTGCCGCCATAAATCCGCCCATAGTGCAAACTGCCGCCCGAATTCCGTTTCGCCAGCCGCCCCCACAACCACAATCACCGCCGAATCCGAGGGACGACGGACGACGGACGACGGACGCACTTCTTGCCCATCGTTCTGAGCCATTGCAGCGGCGGCAATGACCAGGCACAACACACACAAAGTAAATGCCTTCAAAAAGTTCATGGCGTCTGTTTCCATCGACGAAGCAGCCACTCCCCGGCGAAACACGCGATAATCGCAACGAACACCCCCCCCAGCACACCCGGTAGGTCCCACAGTGGACGGACCCACACGGCCGTCATCGGCGCCTCCCGCGAAGGCAACCGGGCCGCGAACTTATCCAATTCATCCAGTTCCACCATCCCGCCACCGGTGGCCCGTGCAATCCTCTCCAGCAGCGCCCGATTGACGTGAATCGAGGCGAACTCCCTCGCCTGCAAGTCCACCGTCCAGCCCGTCTCGGCGCTGCCGATTTCGATGCCCCCCGCATCCCGCACGCCGGCCCGCGCGAAATACCCGCCGCTGTCGCCGGGCACATACCCAACCTCGAACAGCCCGCGCTCGCTCAGCGACGGCGCGGCGCGTAGTTGCAACGTCCGGCCCCGCGGGTCGCGAACCTCCACCGTCACCGAGACATCGTCGAGCGGCCCGAAGTCCTTGCCTCGCGTGCGGACCCGCAGCTCCACCGGCTGATTCGCCAACTCCGGCCTGGGCACGACCTGCACCTCGAACCTCCGCGGCACGTCCGCCACCAGGAACCGCGCCATCTGCCGCCAGAACTTGTCCATATCCTCGCGCATCTCGGCACTGCGCAGCCCCCACCGCCAGAGGTCGCCGACCGTCAACACGGCCGCCCGCCCGTTGCCGTACCGATGCACCACCAGCGCCGGGACGACCTCGCCCTGGCGTGGCACGGGCATCCTGCCCGTGCTTGTCCACGATGTCCCGCCATCGAACCCCACGCCCCCCTGCGGCGAGGCCGTCGCCACCACCCTTGCGCCGGCCTTGATCGCCCCCACCCGGTTGAGTACCTCGAAACCCGGCATTTCCTCCATCCGCCGCCGCTCATCCAGTTCGTTGTCCCGCAGCCTCACCCACGGCTCCAGCCAGCCCTCCCGCGTCAACGCCATCCGAACCGGCCTTGCCGGCGGTGCTTCCAGCACCCGGTCCAAATACACCGGCAGGATGCCCCCGATGGCCGTGCGGTCGTATCCGCCTTCGCGCAGCGACTCCATCCCGCCGAGCATGGCGAATCCCCCGCCCCGTTCGGCGACGAACCTGCGCACCAGTTCCATCTGGTCCTGCGTGAAAAAATTCTTTTCCACGTCATCGAGGATAATCGCGTGGTATTCAAACAGCGCCTCGGCCGTCTTAGGGAACCCATCGGCCAGTTCCGCATCGTCCCGGGTATTCAGCCGCACCAGGACCGGCTGGTCATACGACTCGGCCTCGGCCTGCTCCCGCTCATCATAGCCACGATACAGCGGATTGCTCTGCTCCCCACGCCGACCCCGCCAGTCATATTTCGGCTCCCGCCGCGCCACTCGCAGCAGGCCGACCAGTTGCACCTGTTCATCGGCCTCCAGCGCGCGCTTGAGAAACTTGTACTCCCAGTTCGGCCGCCCGCTCACGTACAAGATGCGATAGGGCCCGCGACGGCGGTCCACCACCACCGTCCGCTCATTGTTCAACATCGTCGCTTCCCCCGTGGC
>DSDB01000274.1 GCA_011057845.1 Phycisphaerales bacterium
GCCGAGCAGGGACCGATGGAGGCCAATCCGGGTATTGTGCGCCGTTACGATGGCCCGGTGGACCTCTTGCAGCCGACCTTCTACGTCAGCCCGCAACTGGGTTCGAGACCCGCGGCCCTGATTGGCGACCTGATCGCCGGCGATGAGCGGTTCTTCCCGCCGCAGGACGCCGACGCACAGGTCTCGACGGACCACAACTACAACGACCATGCCCCCCTGCTCAAGGCGATCTCCGCCGGCGCCCGCGGGGCCTACTGGGACATCCTGCGCAAGCTGTGACAGTGAAGTCGCCGGGATGGGAGTACCCATCGGGGGGCGTTTGCGGTAGAATCCGCCCATGACCGGTTTCCATCCGGATATTCAGTTCTCGCTCAATTGGCGTTCCTGCGGAGGCGGGACTATCATGTGGTGCCCTCGATCCTGGGCCGGAGAAAGGAACTCGCGGAGGTTCTCCTGGCCATGTGGAAACGCTACATGGGCCCTGCCGGCCTGATCTACACTCGCGGCAAAGACGACCGGGCGCAACTGCTTGCGGTAAGGGCGGCAACGATGTCGACCGTTATGCGGAGGCGGTGCGACAGGGGCCAAGACATGGATGTAATAATTGGAGATATACAAGTAATCACGATTTTTAAGTTCTTAGATAACTATATATCAGTTCAATCCAATTCAACGGCCTGCTGATACTCGGGGACGGCAACTTCCCAGCCGCCCCGTTCGCGAAGGAATTTGCCGAAGGCTTCGGCCGCCTCGGCTTCTCCATGGACGAGGAATACCTTGCGCGGCGGCTGCCGGAGCTTGCTGAGCCAGGCGAATATCTCCTCGCGGTCGGCGTGGGCGCTGAAGCCGTGAATCTGCTCGATGCGGGCCCGGACGGGGTGTATCTGGCCGAGGATTCGCACCTCGGACGGCTTGTCAAGGATCGTTCGGCCCAGGGTGCCCGTGGCCTGGTAGCCGACGAACATGATGGTGTCGCGGGGGTTGGCGATGCTGTTGACGAGGTGGTGCTTGATGCGGCCGCCGGTGCACATGCCGGAGCCGGCGATGATCATGAACGTGCCTCGCAGCGGGTTCAACTGCTTGGACTGGCGGGTTGATTCGACGATGTTCAGACCCGGGAAGTTGAAGGGCGACTGGCCGTTCTTCATGCGTTCGGACATCTGACGGTCGTAGAGTTCGGGATGGTGCGAGAAGACCTTGGTGATGGCGGCCGCCATGGGGCTATCCAGGTAGACGCGCATCTTGGGGATGAGCTTATCCAGACGCAGCTCGTTAATGTAGAATAGCAGTTCCTGGGATCGTTCGAGGGCAAAACTGGGCACGACGATGCGGCCACGGGCCTTGCGGGCGGCGTTGACAACCTCGGCGATGCGGCCTTTGACGTCCGCCGTATCGTGATGGACCCGGTCGCCGTAGGTGGATTCAACCAGGACGTAGTCGGCCTGTCTGAAGAAGTCCGGGTCCTGGATGATGGGCCGGTTTGCCCGCCCGATATCGCCCGAAAAGACGACCGAACGCTTGCCGTCGGCATTCTCGGCCGTCACCTTGATGATCGACGAACCCAGCACATGCCCGGCATCACAAAAGCAGGCGTTGAGGCCCTGGCCGAGCGTGATGGGTTGTCCATAGCGGATGGGCGAGAAATGCGGGAACGTGGCCTCGACATCGGTGGTGGTGTACAGCGGCTCGATGGGCCGGGGCGATGTGCGGCCTTCCCTTTTGTGGCGTTTTTTCTTGTACTCGGCGTCTTCCATCTGCAACTTGGCACTGTCAAGCAGGATGATCTTGGCGATCTCGGCGGTCGCCTCGGTGCAGTGGATGTGGCCCTTGAAGCCCTCCCGCACCAGTTTGGGCAGCAGTCCGCAGTGGTCCAGGTGGGCGTGCGTCAGCAGGACCGCGTCAATCTCCGCGGGCGGTACGACGAACGGCTCCCAGTTGCGGTCGCGGAATTGACGTTCTTGGTAGAGGCCGCAATCGACCAAGACCTTCAGCCCGTTGGCCTCCAGCAGGTGCCGGGAGCCGGTCACATTCCGGGCTGCCCCGAGAAAACGAAGCTTCATCCGCATGTATCAGTCCTTATGGTAGCCATTATTCGTAAGGTCTTTATTCTACATAATTTATGGCAGTAGGTCAACCCGAATTCGGCCAGTAGCCGTTGATTTGCCTGTGGTGATGCGTTACCCTTGCGCCGGGAAGATGAATTCCCGTATTCTAAAGGAGTCCTGGCGTGAGACGGTATCTGGTGGTGATTGCGACGATGGTTGTGGCCCGTCCGGTCTGGCCGGCGGTCTTTCATGTGGATCCGCTCAAGGGCAGCGCCGGCGGGGATGGGTCCGTGGAGCAGCCGTGGGGGACGGTCCAGGAGGTGTTTGAGAAGGGCCTGATTCGCACGGCCGACCGCAATGGGCGCATCAGAAATGCCGATGGGCCCATCAAGGGCGGCGATACAATCCTGTTGCACAGCGGCTATCACGGCGAGATCAACGACCGCGGCTATCACAATGACCAGACAATCACCATCGCCGCGGCCGAGGGGCACACGCCCAGGCTGCGCCGGGTGTTCTTCTCGGATTCTTCAAAATGGGCGATCCGCGGTCTGACCGTCTCGCCGAGTTTCGCACCCGAGTACAAGGCCGACCGGATGATCTACGTGGTCGA
>DSDB01000375.1 GCA_011057845.1 Phycisphaerales bacterium
CAATGTAACAGGATGTAACAAGAAAGAAAAAGAAGCAAAAAGAAAGAAGATGCTACTACTCCTGAATACTACCTTATCTACGTGAGATCCTGGTCCAAACAACCGGGAGCTCAATCCAGACTTACAACAACCTGGACTTCTCAAAGAGCCATCCCAATCCTACCACGCCCCCGCCCAAGAAAAAACGAAAAAACCGCCCAATAACCGGCCTGGGGCCGTGGCCGGCTCGACCCAACCAACAACCGGGAATCCCACCCAGCCGATGCCGCACCCGAAGTCTCGCCCTTATCCCACACGGTCTCGCCTTCGGCCCGCGGCGCTCACCCCGTTGTCTTTGCCCGCCCCGCTGCTATAATCACTATCCGGCAACGAGCACATGAGTTCCCTCTTTGGAGTGCTATGTCTTATCGGCTAAACGGCGACGGCGGACGGGTCGAGGGCGCCTGGCCCCTGTACGGGGCCGCCGTGGGTATGGCCATGAACCTCAGCGTCCTGTGGACTGCCATGCCGTTTATCATCCGCAACATGGGCGGCACGGAGGTCCACGTCGGCTACGCCTGGGCCGCCAACATGCTCGGCTATCTGGCCTGCCTGGCCGTATCGCCCCGGCTCCTGGGCCACCTCAAGCCCCGCACCATGACCCGAATCGCCTCGGCCGTCATGCTCGCGGCCACCGCCGCGATGGTCTTCGTCGCGCGAGCTGGCCTGTCGGACGATTCGCCCCCCTCCACCGCCGCCATCTGGGGCCTCATCGCCGCCGGGGCCGTCTCCGGCGCGGCTATGAGCCTCTACTGGCCCTTCCTGATGGCCTGGGTCTCGGCCGATTTCGAAGGCCCCGGCCTCAACCGCCGCCTTGGAACCTACAATGGCATGTGGTCCGGGGCCGCCATCGTCGGCCCCTTCATCGGCGGCGCCTTGGTGGAGGCCAACACCCTTCTGCCCATCGCCGCGGCTGTCGGCTGCCTGACTGTCTGCCTGCTGCTTCTCTGCATCGCCCACGACGCCTCCGCCCTGGCCCCTGCCCATGAGTCCTCCCGCCCCGCCGAGACCATGCTGCCGGACCCCGCCATCCTCATCCGCCTCCGCTGGATGGCTAGGATAGCCTTGTTCTGTGCATGGGCGGCCTTGGGCGTGGCCCGCTCGCAATTCCCCCTGCTTTTCGTGGGAATGGGCTACTCCGAGACCCAATTCGGCATCATGCTCACCGCCTTCGGGATCTGCAACTTCCTGACGCTGACCGGTGCCGGCCGCGTCGCGTTCTGGCACTTCCGCCCCGCCCTGCTCATGACCACCCAGACCGTTCTCGTATTACCGATGGTCATGATGATCTACGGCGCCGACCTGTGGATCTTCGCCGCCGCCTTCCTGATCATGGGCTGCGGGTTCGGCTTCGCCTATAGCTCCCACCTTTACTACGGGGTCTGTGGCAGCAAGAAACGCTCCACGCCCATGATCGTCCACGAGGCCACCCTCTCCCTCGGCGTAGTCGTCGGCGCCGGCGTCGGGGGCTACGTGTCCGGCCGCTTCGGCGTCTACTGGCCCTACGGATTCGCCATCGCCGTCCTCGCCATCGGCCTGGCCACCCAGTTCATTCTCTGGCTCCTCGGCCGGGCCCCAATGCGCCCCTGATGGTCCATTGTGGAACGATTTACGCTATATGGGGCTTTACGCTTGACCCGGCCGATGCTATAGTCAGTGGTTACGGTTATCGCGTGTTTGGGAACATTGTGCAGGAGTCAGTATGAGTGGTCATTCTCACTGGGCAGGCATTAAACATAAAAAGGCGGCTAACGATGCAAAACGCGGCAAGGTCTGGAGCAAGGTCGCCCGCATGATCATCGTTGCCGCCAAGAACGGTGGCGGCGACCCCAGCGCCAACCTCGCCCTTCGTTACGCCATCGACAAGGCCAAGGCGGCCAACATGCCGAAGGACACCATCGAGAAGGCCGTCAAGAAGGGCACCGGCAACCTGGATGGCTCCAGTTTTGAGGAAATCCTCTACGAAGGATACGGCCCCGGCGGCATAGCCGTCATGGTCGACACTCTCACCGATAATCGCAACCGGACCGGCCCCGAAATCAAAAAAGTCTTCGAGCGTCACGGCGGCTCGCTCGGCACCAGCGGCTGCGTCGGCTGGATGTTCAGCCAGAAAGGCCTCATCACGGTCGCCGTCTCCGCCGCCGCCGAGGACGACCTCATGGAATTGGCCCTCAGCGCCGGCGCCGACGATATGCAGACCTCCGGCGACGTCTACGAAATCACCTGCGCCCCGGCCGCCTACGAGCAGCTCAAGGCCGCCCTCGAAGCCCGCCAGATCCCCATCCATCTCGCCGAAATCTCGATGGTCCCCCAGAACACCGTCCCCGTCACCGACCCCGTCATGGCCAGGAAGGTCCTCGCCCTCATGGACTCGCTCGACGACCACGACGATGTCCAAAACACCTACTCCAACTTCGACATCGCCGAAGACGTCATCGCCGCCGCCGGCTAGCCCAACTGCGAAAGTTGGCCTAAGGAATCGCGCAGAAATAGGGCTGTTCCAAGAAATCTGTGGGTGAGAAGTTAAGGAATCCGAGCCTCGGTTCTGGAGTATCCAGGGAGGCCCCTTCCACTCCGCCGCCCCGTCATCGGCCCCGGTTTGGGTGAGGGCCGACG
>DSDB01000205.1 GCA_011057845.1 Phycisphaerales bacterium
GATTGTGGTTCCGGGGGTCGCGGGTTCAAATCCCGTCTCTCACCCTTCTCTGTCATGCGTATTGTGTACTGCGTATTGCGTCGTTTCAAGCCGCTTTCGGCGGCGTTTTTCTTGCTGGGGTGGCGGCCGGCTGATGGGAGGTTCTGTAATGGTGCGGTGGATACTTGTCTTTGTGCTGGCCGGGTGGTTGGGTGGCGGTTGTCAGGAGCAGCGGATGGAACATCATGCCGATGATGCGGCGCCCATTGCGGACCAGGGGCCGGCGTATGTGGTCCGCCCGATTGGGAAGGTGGCCATGAGGGATGGACGGACGTTCATCGAGATCGAGCCTCGGTATGAGGCGGGATTGCGGGGCTTGGAGCGGCACTCCTACGTGGATGTGGTCTGGTGGTTCGACAAGAACGATACGCCGCGGGGTCGCTCGGTGCTGGAGGTCCACCCACGGGGGGACCGGACGCTGCCACTGACGGGTGTGTTCGCGACGCACTCGCCGTTTCGGCCGAACCTGATCGGGATTACACGGTGCGATATCGTCGGGATCGAGGGGGCCGTCATTGAGGTACGGGAAATTGACGCATTCGATGGGACGCCGGTTCTGGACCTGAAAGGGGACTTCTTTCGGTTCTACCAGAAGCCGGAGTAAACGCGGCCGCATGGCGAGAATTCACATGGTAAGTGCAACACGACTATGGAAACGACATCGCGAGCGGAATCCGGTAGCTTGGAGTCAGTCAAAGACTTCAGACTACGGAGTGCTCACGATCGCGGCGGCACATTTCCAGCCGTGATCTTTGACAAGCTTCGCCTCGACCAACAATCCCAGCGCCCATGAATGGACTTGCCCGCTGTCAATGTTACAATTCGTCCCTGAACGCATGGCTTCCTCCGTGGAATGACTTGTTGGCGCAAATCATTTACACGAGGAGCCTTGCGTTCACTTATAGCAATTCAGCGGAACTTGGGACTACTGTAATTCGTAACTCGTAAATGGTAAATCGAAATTGGTAGGAGCAGCCACACATGACGAGCCGGATGTACTCACGCCGTGACTTCCTGGGGACCCTCGGTTGTGCGAGTGCAGCGTTTGCCCTGGCGGGATGCAAGACGCAGGCAACGCCATCGAAGACAACGCGCCACCCGCCGAACATTGTGTTTATCCTGGCGGACGATTTGGGGTACGGCGATCCGCGGTGCTACAACACCCAATCGAAGGTCCCGACGCCTGAATTGGACAGGCTGGCGGGGGAGGGGATTCGGTTCACGGACGCGCACACGCCCTCGGCGGTCTGCACGCCCACGCGGTACGGTTTTCTCACCGGGCGGTACTGCTGGCGGTCGAGGCTCAAGTCGGGGGTGCTCTGGGGTTACAGCGAGCCGCTGATCGAGGCGGACCGGCTGACCGTCGCATCCCTGCTGCGACGGCACCGCTACAATACCGGGTGTATCGGCAAGTGGCACCTAGGCTTAGGCTGGGTCCCAAAGGACCCCGCCAAGAGGTCCGGGGAAGGCAACGTGGACTACGACCAGCCTGTGACGCACGGGCCGCAGGCCTTGGGATTCGACTACAGCTACATCATCCCCGCCTCGTTGGATATGGACCCGTATTGCTGGCTGGAGAACGGGCGGGTTATCGAGGCCCCGACCGAATACACGCCCGACAGCAAGCGTCGCTGGGATGGCGGCGAAGGGTACTGGCGCGGCGGGCCCATCGCGCCGTCGTTTGATTTCTATGGGGTTTTGCCGACTATCACCGCCAAGTCCGTCGAGTTCATCGAGCGTCAGGAGGCTGCGACACCCTTCTTCCTCTATGTCCCGCTGAACGCGCCGCATACGCCCTGGATGCCGACGAAGGAGTTCCGCGGCAAGAGTGAGGCCGACTGGTACGGCGATTTCGTCGCTCAAACGGACGCCTGCATCGGCCAAATCGTCCAGGCACTGGACAAGCTGGGATTCGGGGACAATACGCTGGTCATTGTCACCTCCGACAACGGCTCCCACTGGCCTGTGGAGCAAATCCAGCAGTTCGACCATCGAGCCAATGGTCCCTGGCGGGGACAGAAGGCCGACATCCACGAGGGCGGCCACCGCGTTCCGTTCCTGTGCCGCTGGCCCGGACGGATCAAGCCGGGTACGCAGAGCAGCCAGACGATCTGCCTAACCGATTTGATGGCGACGTGCGCCGCCGTTGTTGGCGAGTCCCTGGCCCCTGATGCCGGTCAGGACAGCTACAACATCCTTCCGGCGATGCTCGATCCGGGTCTGTCCGAGCCGATCCGCAAGGCGGTTGTCCACCATTCGCCGTCCGGCATGTTCTCGATCCGGCAGGGCCCGTGGAAGTTGATCCTCGGCCTCGGCACCGGCGGGTTCACCCGCCCAGCGACCGTCGAACCCAAACCGGATGGTCCCAAGGGACAACTCTACAACCTCCAGGACGATCCCGCTGAACAGAAGAACCTCTGGATGGAACAGCCGGAGATCGTGAAGCGGTTGACTGCTTTGCTCGAACGATATCAGCAGCAAGGTCACAGCCGACCTATGTGACGCATGCCTCCCCGGCCGATGGATGGAACAGGAATATGCCCTTACGGGCACGCTACGAACGGGAGATGAGGCATGATTTCCGGGGACATCATA
>DSDB01000233.1 GCA_011057845.1 Phycisphaerales bacterium
CATCCCCGCCGGCGGCATGGTGCTGATCCCCGAGGCCAGCTCCGGCTGCACCTGCGGCTTCTCCCTGCAAACCTCCCTGGCCTACATCCCCCAGTCCCTCCTGAATCCGTCTCTATTGCCCGCGGAGACGGATGGACGAAGGACGATAGACGATGGACACGCCAATCGGCCCTCGTCCATCGTCCTTCGTCCATCATCCCTCGGTGCGGGTGGTCCCTGCGTGCTCGGTGGTGAATACTAAGTCTTCTCCTATGATTACGCCAACGCTCATCTTCAAGGAAATCCGCCACCGGTTGATGAACTTCCTCCTGGCCGTTCTGGCCGTGGTCACCGCCGTGACCCTGTACATCGGGTTCTACACCGCCTCCCTGGCCGCCGAGCGTGAGACCGCCCGCCTGATGCTCTCCATGGGCTACAACCTCCGCATCATCGCCGCCGACGCCGACATGGACCGCTTCCTGCTGACGGGCGTGCCGGACGCCACCATGCCGCAGGAGTATCTGCAACAACTCGCCGACGCCGGCCATATCTCCTACAACCACCTCATGGCCGACCTCCAGCAGGAGATCCCCCTTGGGGACATGACGGTCCTGCTGACCGGCCTGGCCCCGGAGGTCTGCCCGCCGGGCAAGAAGACCCCGCCCATCACCTTCCAGGTCGCGCCGGGCCAGGCCTATATCGGCCACCGCATCGCCCAGACGCTGGGCATCAACGAGGGCCAGACCCTCGACGTCCGCGGCACGCCCCTGAAGGTCGTCCGCACGCTGGCCGAGTCCGGCGCCGTCGACGACATCCGCCTTCACTGCCACATCGCCGACGCCCAGGCCATCCTCAACCTGCCCGGCCGCATCAGCCAGATACAGGCCGTCGACTGCCTCTGCTTTGAGACCTCCGCCGATCCGGTCCAGGTCCTCCGTACCGAGATCGGCCGGATCCTCCCGCGGGCCCGCGTCCTGCAGGTCAAGTCCATCGCCGACGCCCGCACCAGGCAACGCCAGATGGTCCGCAACCTCTTCGCCGTCATCATGCCGTTCATCGTCCTGGCCTGCGGCGTCTGGATTGCGGTCCTGGCCGTCACCAATGTCCGCGACCGCCGCCAGGAAATCGGCATCCTGCGGGCCCTCGGCTACCATTCGCCGACCATCGCCACACTGTTTCTGGGCAAGGCGGCGCTGACGGGCCTGATCGGGGCGGCCCTGGGATTCGCCGCCGGCACGCTCCTGGCCCTGCGCTTCGGGCCGGGCGTCTTCAAGATCACCGCCAGGACCATCATCACGCCGCAATGGCCGCTACTCGGCTGGATTCTCATCATCGCCCCGCTGCTGGCGGCCGTGGCCTCTTTCATCCCTGCCATGATCGCCGTCGCCTACGACCCGGCCGTCACCCTCCGCGAGGAATAGCCATGATCGCCCTTGAACACGTTACCAGGAGCTACCAGACCCCCCGGGGCCGTATTGACGCCCTCGCCGACGTCAGCCTGGCCATCGACAAAGGCCGCTTCGTCGTCGTCTGCGGCCCCAGCGGAAGCGGCAAGACCACGCTGCTGATGACCATCGCCGCGATGCTCCGCCCGACCGCCGGGACCGTCCGCATCCACGACGCCGACCTCTACGCCATGAGTATCCGCCGCCGCGCCCGGTACCGCGCCGCCAACATCGGCTTCGTCTTCCAGATGTTCCACCTCATACCGTATCTGAACGTCGCCGAGAACGTGCGCCTGGGCGGCTCGCTGCTGCCGGCCGCCCGCAAGAAACACCGCGCCGATGAACTCATCGAGCAACTCGGCCTGTCCAGCCGCCGCACGCACCTGCCGGCGGAACTCTCGGCCGGCGAGAAACAACGCGCCGCCGTCGCCCGCGCCCTGCTCAGCGACCCCGACATCATCCTCGCCGACGAGCCCACCGGCAACCTCGACCCCGCCAACGAAACCGCCGTCCTGACCCGCCTGTCGAAATTCCACCGCAAGGGCGGAACCGTCATCATCGCCACCCACGGCCCGGCCGCCTCACCCTTCGCCGACCAAACCCTCCAAATGGCCAACGGCAGACTCCTTGAGTAAGTCATCCAAGATGCTCGCCACGGGCCCGGCGTGCATAAGAGCATAAGGCGGCAGCGCCATTCCCGTGCATCCGAAGAATAGGTATGCTGTCCATGGAAGTTACGGACAAAGGGTAAGAGGGCAAAGAGCCAAAGCCTTAAAAGTCCAGGACAACACGAAACCCGAGGGCGTCTTCGCGATCGTCGGGCCAGTAGAAGTCGCGGTACGCCACGCGGCAGTAGTACGCAGCCCTGGCGGACCAGCAGCCGCCGCGATAAACACGGTACACGCCACTTGTCGGGCCCGTGGGATTGCTCGACGGACTGGAACTGTAATACAAATCGGACCACCAGTCGTTGCACCACTCCCAGACGTTGCCCGCCATGTCATGTAGACCGAATCCATTGGCCGCGAAACTGCCCCCCGGCGATGTGTACGGGTATACACCGTCGTTCCACGTCGGGTGATAGCCGCGAGTCGGGCTGATGTCATACCAATAGATCGAACTGCTGTAGTAGTTCGCCTGGCTGTGCGTAATGGTATCGCCCCAGGGGAACCGCTTGCCATTGAGGCCCCCGCGCGCCGCATA
>DSDB01000145.1 GCA_011057845.1 Phycisphaerales bacterium
CCAGCCAATGCCGCCGCCACAACGATCCGGAGAGCAAGGCGAGTTTTCATGGCGCCAAGTGTAGAGACAGGACGCGGGGCCGTCCAGGCAATTCCGGCTGCCGCCTGAGCGGTATCCAGGCGGCTTTGCTGCATGCGGGGTTGACATACCGGCATTGGGCTGCAATGATTGTGCGGCAAGAATCGAGCACTGTAGAGTCCATGTTGAGAAAAGGAAACTGCTGATGGCTATCAAACTGCGTCAAGACTACAAATATGCCCTGGTGGCGCCCACGAGCATGGGCGTCCGCCTGACGGCGGCCAACGGCCAGGGCGTCCACTGCAGCCGCGAGTTCACCCTTCAGGCGACCAGTGCAGAGTCCAATGTGGCCAGCGTCTCGAGCTACCTGGGTCTGCCGGTCAAGGTACTGACGACGTTCGTCAAAGGCAGTCCCATCGGGCGGTTCATCAAGGACGACCTGGCGTCGCGGCACATCGATATCGAGGCCAGGGAGATGGCCCAGGGCGGGCCGTGGGGTTATCGCCACCAGTTCAACATCGCCGACACCGGCTACGGGTCGCGCGGGCCACGGGTGCATAACGACCGTGCGGGGGAGGTCGGACGGACGCTGAACGTGAAGGATTTCGACCTGGATCGGCTGTTCGGCCGTGAAGGCGTGCAGATTGTGCACCTCTCGGGCCTGATCGGGGCCCTTTCGCCCGAGACCGGCGTGTTCTGCCTGGAACTGGCCAAGACCGCCAAGAAGCACGGGACGCGGGTGTCGTTCGACCTGAACCATCGGGCCTCGTTCTGGAAGGGCCGCGAGGCCGAACTGCACGACATCTTTGCGCAGATCGCCGGTATTTCGGATGTGCTCGTGGGCAATGAAGAGGACTTTCAGCTCTGCCTGGGATTGGAGGGGCCGGAGGCCGGCGGCAAGGACCTCGCCAACAAGATTGAAAGCTTCAAGGCGATGATCAACACGGCGAAGAAGGCGTTCCCCAACGCGGCCGTGTTCGCCACGACGCTGCGGCAGGTGGTCAGCGCCAACTGCCACCTGTGGGGAGCCATCATGTCCGAGGGCGACAACTGGCACATCGTCGAGCCGCGGGAGATCGTTGTGCTCGACCGGATCGGCGGGGGGGATGGCTTCGTCGGGGGGATGCTCTACGGGATCCTCCGCGGATGGGAGCCGCAGAAGTGGGTTCAGTTCGGATGGGCCACCGGGGCGCTGGTGACGACCCTGCTGACCGACTACGCGCAGCCGGCGGATGAGGACCAGATATGGAGCATCTGGGAGGGCAACGCCCGCGTCCGTCGGTAAGTCGACAGGTTGGCCACGGGGGGGCCGCCCCTACGGGGCAACGCCCGCGTCCGTCGGCAGGCGTCCTGGTTGGCATGGGCTGGAATGGCGATGCCGGATGGCGGCGCGTGTCCGCGATTGTGACGACCGCGCAATAAAGAGGGCTGCCGAAGCAGCCCTCCGAACAGACTCAGATGATCAAGCATAGGGAGGCAGTTGACTACGGCCAGAGCACCTGGTCCAGCCAGCCTGTGGTCAGGCCGGCGAAATCCTTGAAGTCCACAGCGCCGTCGGTGTTCATATCGAACCGCGGACTGAACGGGGCCGTCTTGCCCGCCAGCCAGGCGGCTTCACCGGCCGTCAGGGCCCGATTGTAGAGACGCACATCGTCCATGGCGCCGTAGAAGTACCGCGCCAGGCTGTCGTGCTTGAGAACACCCATCGTCAGACGGACCAGCGGCAGGTCGAACGCGGTGGCGTCCGGCATCGAGGCAATTAATTCGCCGTCGAGATAGGCCGCCATCGTATCGGCGGACTTGGTGAGGACCACGTGGTGCCACATGCCGTCAATCACCGAGCCGGTCGTGTAGATATTGGTCCCACCGCCGGTGCCGAGGGGCGATCTGTGCAGGAATCGCACGGTCCCGTTGGTCTGTATCTCCACGAGGATGCCGTGCCCGCCGTCGGCGCCGTACATCGAGAGCAGGTCCATCTGGCGTCCGCCGCCGTCCGACCGGAACCACATCGCCATGGAGTAGGAGGCCGGGTTCCAGGTGCTCTCGACGAGGACGAAATCGTTGACGCCGTTGAGCTTGATGGCCTGGTCAACGACGCCGGTCTCGTACACGGGAGCGCCCGTGACGGCGCCTACGCCGGCGCCGGCGCTGTCATTGACGTTGCCGTCGAACTGCCAGTAGCCGATCAGACCGGCGGCGCCCGGGGAGGCCGGCGTTACGATATGGCCGTCGGTCAACCACTGGCCCGCCATGACGGCGACATCCGCCAGATCGACGACACAGTCGTCATTGAGGTCGGCCCCGGGCTGGGCCATATCGGCGCGGCAGCGGGCTGGGTGCAGGCGAATGTCGTCGAAGAAGACGATGCCCGAACCGCCAGGAGTCGTGGTGTTGCCGGAGTTGCCAAAGCCGATTGTGATGGTAGTCACATTCGCCAGATTCACGCCGGTGAAGGCGGCCAGGTCGATGCTCCACTCATGCCAGAAGGTCTGCTTGAGGACGCTCATATCGCCGGGATAGGCGACCTTGACACCGTTGACCTTAACGTACATCTGGTCGGTGGCGGTGGCGACATTATTTACATCGCCGCGGAACCACAGG
>DSDB01000339.1 GCA_011057845.1 Phycisphaerales bacterium
GCGGTGAGGTAGGAGGTAATCTCCAACTGGAATTCGTCCGTGAATTCCTCAAGCTCCCTGACGGAATTGAGCTTCTTGCGGTCGTCGTTGATCAGGCCGTCGACGGCCGCTTCGACGGCCCTGCGGGCGGCCCTGGCCATTCGGACCATCTCGCGTTCGGACTGCTCCAGGGCGATCGGCGGGGTGTCGAGAAGGTGCGCTTCAAGGGTCACCGGTTGGCGGGCGGATTCCTGCTTCGTGACGGGTAGTATCTTGAGCAAGAGAGCCTCCAGGGCGTTGATCATCGGCAGAAAGACGACAGTGTTGACCAGGTTGAACACCGTGTGGGCCACGGCGATGTGCATCATGATGGTCGTGCGGGAAAGCTCCAGAGGCGTAAGGACGCGCACGCTCCACTCCACGACATAGGCATAGATCCCGACCCAGACGAAGGGCAACATGTAGATGACGCCAATGGCGTTAAAGACGGTGTGGCCCCAGGCGGTTCGCTTGGCGTTGCGGCTGGTCCGCAGGGCGGCCAATTGCGCCGTGATGGTCGTGCCGATGTTCGTTCCCAGAAGCAGGGGAATGCTCGCTCCGAGCACCTGATGCCAGTTGTCGCCGAAGGCCCCGGCAAAGGCCAGCGTCTGGATCATGGCAATCGAAGCCGAACTGCTCTGGACGAGCATGGTGATGACCGCGCCGGCCACCACGGCCAGGATGCGATGCGTCCCGACCCAGATCAGCGCCGCCTGCACATCGGAGTAGTCCCGCATCGGCTTGAAGCCCTCCTCCATGAAGTCGATGCCGAGAAAGAGTATACCGAAGCCGAGCATGATCTGGCCGAGGTTTCGTGCTCTGGCGGTCCGTCCGCCGACGCTGAGCAGGAATCCAAGCCCGACGATGGGCAGGATGTAGATACTGATCTTGAACATGCCGAAGAACGAGACGACCCACGCGGTGAACGTGGTCCCGACATTGGCGCCAAGAATGACACACAGGGCCTGCTTGAGCGTCAGCAGTCCGGCGTTGACAAAGCCGATGGTCATGACGGTCGTGGCGGAACTGGATTGGACCAGCGCGGTGACGCCGGCGCCGACGAGAATGGCGATGATGCGGTTCCTCGTCAGGGACCCCAGGAGCTTCTTGAGCTTCTGGCCGGCGACCTTCTTGAGGCCGTCGGACATCAGGCCCATTCCATAGAGAAACAGTCCCAGGCCCCCGACGGCCCCAAAGATCATATCGCGGAGGTCATGTCGGAACCACTTGCGCTCGATCTCCCGCAAGCGGCATTCGAACGCGTTGGGATTAGACTGGAGCAGGTCGCGCATCTCGGCCGCCGGGTCCTTGTCCTTCTCCTCAAGCCGCTCCATGAAGTTGGCGATCTTCTTGGGCGTCAGCCACGCGGACGTGTTCGCGGGCGCAGCGGACACAAGCTGCTCGGACGAGCCGGCTTGTGCGGCGGTCGCGGCATGAAGACAGTACCCGCCTAATGCTCCCATGACGGCCAGTGCGGCCAGCGTTCTCAGTACTCTGGTCATATTCTTTCGCTGTCCTTATTGGGGCTGTTGCTGCTTTGGGCAATTGGCATCGCTGGGGAACACAAATGAAACGGCCGTTCGGCACTCCTGTGAACCAACCACCCATATTGAGACGGGTGTTCCTCATTGTCAGGGCACCGCCGGGTCCTTGAGCACAAATCCTTTACTACACAAGTGTTACATCGCCTGCGATATCTGGCGATTCTGAGGCAACACGCCGATCCGTTAGACCTTCCACGGGCCGTTATGTTACCAGACGCCGTGCCCGGCCGCCAGCGCGAATTAACAGAGATACAACAGAATTCTAAGAAATCCCTAATGCGGGCTCAATACTCAACGAGCAGGTCCGGCCAGGTCGATGACGGCCCGGTACATGGGCGGGAGCCTGGATCCGGATACGAGGTTTGGGATTCAGATAGCGTATGGCATTGGTCGGGATGTGGGCATGAGCGTTCTCCTGGCAGGGGCGGGGCTACTGCTTCTTGGCTTGGCGTGGCGAAACATTGGCCGTATCACGGGCGTCGATGGTCCTGACGTTTTCAAGTCTGACGGCGTCCTGGTCGGCTGGGAATCGTACAGCGTCGAGGGTCAGGTTCTCCACGTTTTCGGCGACGACGGCCGGACGCAGGTCCTTGCCGGCCGTATAGAGGCGGACATTCTGTACGACCACGTCGCGGGCATTCCTTGCATAGAGGCCCCAGACGGGCAAGGAGCGACAGTCGACGCCGGGCTCGCGGGCGGGTTGCCGGGCCTGGCCGTCCGTTCCGCCGCCGGTGTACTCGATGCTTGCATCGCGCAGGACGACGCGGCCGCAGGGGGTGTCGGTCCAACTCTCGACCGAGGCGGCGGCCCGATAGACGCCTGTGGCCGTCAGGTTGGCGATGGTGATGTTGTCCGCCGTGTTGCCGGAGCGTTTGAGCAGGATGGTTACCGGGGAGGCGACGTTTCGCATGGTGATGCCGGAGATCAGGACGTCTTCCAGGGGCCCTTCGCAGGCATCCCAGCCGCCGGGCTGAAGGATGATGCCGCTGAGCATATTGTGGCGGTTGGACGTGCGGTGTGGGTGCAGGCCCGGGCCGTAGAACAGACAGTCCTCAA
>DSDB01000434.1 GCA_011057845.1 Phycisphaerales bacterium
ATGCAGGCGCAACACATACCTATGGACTGGAACCCATCCGTATAAGAACGTCGGTATGCTATAGACTTGAGTGACTGTCTCGATGCCGGCAACCAGATGTCCCCCAGGGTCTCCCCGGGCGTTCCGTGGGATGACTATACACCAGAAACAACAATAACGTCATACGGAAAAATGGAAAGGAGGTCGTACATGAGAAAGGTTGGATTACTGGGATTAGTCGTTGTGGTGGCGGTGGTCGCCACGTGGGCCGCGTATGGGTACGCCGAGGGCCGCCAGTCGTCCGTGGCGGCCGGGCAACCGGCCGGCTGCGCGATGGTCTGCGAATCGGGCGGTTGCGGCGGCGCCGGTCTCGGCTGCCAGGACTGTCCGTGTTTTGTGGACGAGGACGGCGACGGAGTATGTGATAAGGCCGGGACGTGCGGCCGCGGCGCCGGGAACGGATGCCGGGCACGCAAGGGCCGCTGTGGACGGTGAGTCCCGTCCCGTTGCTCTGTCGTAGCCAATCTCGACGGCGGTGTCCGGATGCTTGAGACTGCCTCTTGGGGGACGGCCGAACGGCTTTCGGACGTTGCCGTCGTTTTTATTTGTTGTGAGTATCCGTCGCCCAACGGCCCTTGATTATCGTCGGCGTCTCTGGTAGGTTGATTCTGCATGTGCGGGCTATCCGCGCGGCAATCCGCATGGACGCAGGACGCAGGCTTGAAGTCACGGACAACGGCAAGGTTGGTTGGGGCGGCGATCGTGCTGGCGGGTGTCTGCGCGGCGGCCGCGGCCCTGTCGCCGGAGGGGGGCGAGTCTCAGCCGGTCTGGTACAGCGTGGTTCCGCCCATGCTGGCGATTCTGCTGGCGTTTCTGACCCATCATGTGATTGCGAGCCTGGGTATTGCGCTTCTGGTAGGGGGGTTGCTCTGCCGCGTTCCGGCCGGGCCGCTGGGTATCGGCAACTGGTGGGCGGGCATTGCGGGCGTGGCAGGATGCATCGGCGGGACGCTCAGCCGCGGGGGCAACCTGCTGATCCTGGTGTTTATTCCGCCGATCTTCATAATGATCGAGATGATCATCGCATCGGGAGGTTTCTCGGGGATTATCCGGCGGCTGCTGCGCTGGGTGCGCGGCCCTCGCTCGGCGGGGGTGGCTACGGTGCTCATGGGCATCCTGTGTTTCATCGACGACTACGCCAACGCCATCGTGGTCGGCTCGATGATGCAGCCGGTGACGGACCGCTTCCGGATCAGCCGCGAGAAGCTCGCCTTTCTCGTCGATGCCACCAGCGCCCCGGTGTCGGGCTTGGCGGTGGTCAGCACCTGGATCGCCTACGAGGTGGGGCTATTTGGGGACATGGCCGTCCAACTCGGCATCGACAAGAGCGGCTACGGCATGTTCTTCGATGCACTGCGTTTCCGGTTCTATTGCCTTCTAATGCTGGTCTTCGTTATGGCGGCGGCGATTCTGCGGACGGATTTCGGGCCGATGCGCAAGACCCGTCCGGTCGCGGCCGGCCAAGGCGGTGCCGGCGGCGGCGATGCCGGGCGGACGCCGGGCGATGGCCTTGCCCGCAACGCGCTGATTCCTCTGGCGGGCCTGATCGGTTTCCATATAACCGGCCTGTGGTTCGACGGCGGCGGGCCGCGGTTGCTGCGGCAGGGGGCCTCGGTCCTGTCGCTGGGCTACTGGCGCGACGTCATCAGCGCCGCCAGGCACAGCACGATGATCTTGGCGATGGCCGCGACGTTCGGGCTTGGGCTGGCGCTGGTCTGCGGGACCGTCACCGGCCGCCTCGACCGCCGTGCCATCCGGGCATGCCTGTGGCGGGGCCTCAAGCGGGCGGTTCTTCCGTCGATCATATTGACGCTGGCCTGGTCGCTGAAGACCTGTTGCGACGCCCTGCGAACCGGCGAATTCCTGGCCGCTGTGTTGGCCGAGCGGGTCAGTCCGGCGTGGTTTCCGGCGATCCTGTTCCTGGCGGCGTCGGTGACGTCCTTTGCAACGGGGACCAGTTGGGGGACGATGGCGATTCTCATCCCCACGACCATCCCGGTGGCCCATGCCCTGGATGGCGGCGCGTACGGGACGATCACCATGATCAGTCTTGGGGCCGTCCTCGATGGGGCCATCTTCGGGGACCACTGCTCACCCATCTCGGACACGACGATCCTCAGCTCGGTGGCCTGCGACTGCCCCTTGATGGACCACGTGCGGACCCAGTTGCCCTATAGTCTGACCGTGGCCGCCGCGGCCGTGGTCTGCTGCTATGTTCCGGCGGGCCATGGTCTCTCGCCGGCGGTCGGCGTGGGTGTCGGGGCCGCGGCCATCGTGGTCGTGCTGCTGTCGTGCCGGCGGGCAGACGTGTAAATGTGCCCGACGATATGACCCGGCGTGCGATCGCGTCGTTGCCGGGCTATCAAGGCGACGCCTCCGAATGAACCCAAAGCGCCAAGCCCAAAATGCAAAGCCACAGCCGAAAAGCCCAAACCTCACGCCCACACCCCGGCTACGGCTCTGTCATGCCTGCGCAGGCAGGCATCCAGTACGACTCATGGCCGCCGATGGCCTCCAGGCTCGCTCTGGACCCCATGCCTTCGCAGGGGTGACATCGTTACTTCCTTGCTCAACAGCG
>DSDB01000611.1 GCA_011057845.1 Phycisphaerales bacterium
CTTCTCATAGAGCCGCCGGGCCGTCGGCCGTGAGTGCTGGTGCAGGATGGCGCTTAGCCACGCGAAGTCCGCGCCCCGCGGCAGCGGGTCCTGGAGGTAGTCGGCGGCGGCGAACGCCACGCGGTCGGACAGGCCGGCGTCGGCGATGCGCTGCTGGGCCAGGGGGATGACGTCGGGCAGATCGACGATGGTCGCGCGGGCGGCGGGAAAGGCCTTGAGCAGGGCGATGGTCCAGGTTCCCGACGCCCCGCCGAGGTCGAGGATGTGCGCCGCCGGCAGATGCTTGAGACGGGCGACCACGTCGTCGGCGATGGGGCCGGAGAAGCTGTTCATGGCCCCGATGAAGGCCTCCAGGTCGGCCTGTTCACCGCGGATGCTGGGGATGCGCGGGGCCGGTTGGCCGGTCATGACGATACGGGCCAGTTGCGCCCAGTTGCGCATGCAGTTGGCGGTATGGCGGACGGCCGGAAGGAGATTGCCGGGGGCCGACTCGCTCAATAGACGGGCGACTTCCGCGCCGGCGGTGTAACCGTCGGCGGTTTTTTCCAGCAGTCGCAGTGCGGCCAGGGCGTCGAGCAGGATTCCCACGGCGCGGGCGTCGGCTCCGAGTTCGGCGGTGAGGTCCTCGACGGTTCGCGGGCCGTCGGCGAGCTTCGTGAAGACGTCCAGTTCGGCGGCGGCCGCCAGCACCGCGGCCGGCTGAAACGACCGCGCCGTCTCAATCGCTGTTTCGACATTCCATTGCCTGTCCATGGCCCGGCTCCAAATCAATGAGGCCTTTGTGAAACCGATCCGCCCGGCGGCGGTCGGCCTTCAGACGACCTGCGCCTTGAGGTTGCACAACCGGCAGAAGTCCTCAAGCTCGTGCACGTAATCGCCGTACAGGAACAACTGGTGGAACCCCGGGAAACTCAGCACCTCCTGCGGGCTGTCGAACTTGACCTTGACCGAGACGACGCACCCGCCGCTGGGCGGCACGTCCATGTTCTCGCATACGTGTCCGACCGAGGCCAGCACGATTGACTGGGGCCCGGGGTTTTCACCCGTGCCCGGCGGCAGGACGTCGACGCAGGTCACGGCCTGCCCGGGCCTCCAGAGCGTCCGCGGGACGGCGTCGCGCCAGCCGTGGTGGTGCATCAGGTCGAACGGCTCGCAGGGCCCGTCGAAGCCGCTCAGGCGGGTCGGGCAGGAGCAGTGGGCCCCGATCAGCGTGTCGTCGGCCGTGTCGGCGACCGGGTCCTGCTGGAATCCGGGGCGGTCGAGAAGGTACTGCGTCATGATATGGCAGGCGACGGCGCCGAGGTCCGCCTCGCACGCGGCCGGGATGCCGTCGTCGTTCATCCGCGACCATGCGATGCACGGCAGCGATACGTCGATCTTGCCGAGCGCCCCGAGGCAGTCCATCGTGATGGCGTCGGCCTGCTCGGCCTTGAGGATCTCGCCGGCCACGTAGTAGCTCTTGACGCCGTTGATGACGTCCTGCCTCGTGGCGCCGGTGATGCGCCGGGCCCGCCGCATGTAGTCGTCGGCCATGGCGAGGATGTCCGCCGAGTCGGGCGTGCGGTTGTACTGTTCGATGAAGGTGTTGGCCGGGACGTATTGCAGGGCGATGCCCAGGTCCCCCAGGACGCCCTCGGTCCGCTGGGCGCCTTTGATTACGACGCAGCGCGCCGCCCGCATTTTGGCGGCGGCGCAGAGCATCTTCATCCCGTAGGCGGCCTGGTCGAAGTCGTTCGTGGAGTAGACGACGTTGCCCGGCGTCTCGGCCAGGTGGATGGTGTTGGTGGTAAAAGACGTGCCGAGCGGCGAGTAGCAGATCGAGGGGATCGGGCTGGCCGCCACCTTCTGGGCGGTCGGCCAGGCGTGCTTCTGGCGGTCCAGCACGACGAGGAACAGCCCGTCGGCTTTGGCGTTCTCGGCCTCGGCAATCCAGGCCTCGGCCTCGGCCAGGCTGTAGATGGGCTCCGGCCGCATATCGAGCGACGCCCCGAGCCGCTCGGCGGTGGCGGTGATCTTCTCGGTGTACATGGCCCGGGCCGTCTGCCCGTCATAGACGGCGCCCGGCCAGAGCATGCCGTACTCCTCCTGCCGCCGCACGAATGCCGCCCTGAGCTTCGGCGTGCACCTCGACGCCGGGCCGCAGGGGAGGATCGGACTGGCCGCGGCCCCTGGCTCGGTCATCATCGAGCCGCACCCGCCGAGCAGGACCGAGCCGGCCGCAATGCCCGCCGACCCGCGGAGGAAATCCCTGCGCGATATTCCATGAGAGCCGTTACACTTGAGGGGACACCGGCTGCCGTTGCACATATCATGCCTCCGGGCAAAAGACATCAAAGCCGTCGTCGGCGCGTCGCCGGCGACCGTCGGACGCGCTGCACGCGCCCGATACGGCCCATCATACGCCCGGCCGGGTCGGTGTGCAAGTGTGGGAATGGGTTATCGCGGTGCGACCAGCCTCACCTCTTCCCGTTCGCGTCGGTAGGCCTGCCTGGATTCAGCGTCGACCGGCCTGGCCCGCGGAATCGGCCAGTACACCCAGTCGGCCCCGTCGTCCCGTGCGCCGACCTTGGGCCGTCCGCTGTGGCCGTAGA
>DSDB01000507.1 GCA_011057845.1 Phycisphaerales bacterium
CGGCCATAGAGGTGCGCCGGCCCGGCCGCCCGCCCTGCCGAACCCCGCCGGCGCCGGACACGGCTTTTTTCGCCCGGCCACCCGTCGCCAGCGGTCGCGGGCATGGTTGACCCTGGGCCTGATTGGCGTTTTCTTTGCCTGTGCGGGTGTCGTGGCGGCCGGTTGGGTGGATTTCGGACGCATGGTCGGCCCCTGCGGGTTTCAGCAGCGTTTTGGCCTGCCCTGCATTACCTGCGGTATGACCCGGGCGGTCGTTCTGCTCGTGCAGGGGCGGTTTGCCGCGGCGTTCGCCATGCAGCCGGCGGCCGCCTTCTTCTGTAGTGCGGCCGTGGCGGTGTTTTTTTTTGCTTTACCGACGGCCCTGTTTGGGGTATATTGGGGGTTTCTCGAAAGGCTCTTTCGAGAGATCAGGATTTGGCAGTGGATTGTTGCGGCTGCCGTTGTGCTGGCGGCGGGCTGGGCGGTGACGCTGGCCCGGGCGATTGCCGGCAGGCAGCCTTAGACGGCCGTTCAGGAATTCATGGTCACGCGATACACGCAGACAAGCGGTTGTGAGTGGATCGCCGGCAGTCGGGGGCTGTCGCTGGGTGGTGGTTCGTCCGCCTCGCGCGGACAACGACTTTGATTCCTATCTCTGGTGCGTTTTTTCTCAATGTCTCGACGAGACAGCTTCCTCATTTCTTCAAACGGGGTGTGCAGACATGATTAGGATATTGATTACGGACAAGTTGGCCCAGGAGGGCATCGATCTGCTCAAACGCATGGACGGCGTTGAGCCGGTCGTCAAGAAGGGCGTCAGCGAAGACGAACTGGCGGAGATCATCGGCCAGTACGATGGACTGATCGTCCGCAGCGAAACGAAGGTCACGGCCAGGGTCTTGGAGAAGCCCGGCAAGCTCAAGGGCGTCGCCCGCGCCGGCGTCGGCGTGGACAACATCGACGTGCCCGCCGCCACGCGCAAGGGCGTACTCGTGATGAACACGCCGGGCGGCAACACGCTCAGCGCCGCCGAGCACACCATGGCGCTGCTGCTGGCGATGAGCCGCAACGTCGTGCCGGCGTGCAACAGCCTCAAGGCCGGGACATGGGACCGCAAGAAATACACCGGCAACCAGCTCAACGGCAAGGTGCTGGGCCTGATCGGCCTGGGCCGGATCGGCATGGCGGTGGCGCGGATGGCCCGCGGATTCAATATGAAGGTGCTGGGCTACGACCCGCTGGCGGCCCCGCCGGACGCCGAGAAGATCGGCGTCGAGGTCACGACGGAACTGGAACGCATCTTCCGCGAGTCCGATGTCATCAGCGTCCATGTGCCCAAGAACGAGCAGACGCTCAACATGATCGGAGCCGCGCAGATCGAGATGATGAAACCGACCGTTCGCCTGGTCAACTGCGCCCGCGGCGGGATCATCAACGAAGCCGCACTCGCCGACGCTCTGGCGAAGGGACGGATCGCAGGCGCGGCCCTGGATGTCTTTCCTAAGGAGCCGCCGGAGGAATACTGGTTCAAGGACCTGGCCAATTGCCTCGTAACACCTCACCTCGGGGCGAGCACGGAAGAGGCCCAGATCGAAGTCGCCGTCGAAGCCGCTCAAATCCTGGCCGATGCCATCAAGGGTGGTCCCGTGCGCAATGCGTTGAACGCGCCTTCCACGCCCGGAGCCGCTCCGCCGCAGGTGATGCAATACGCGGAACTGGGCCGGCGGATCGGACTCGTCGCGAGCACCATCACGCCGGGCCACATCAAGAGCGTGGGCGTCGAGTACCGCGGCTCCATCGCCGAGATGGACGTCGATATGGTGACGCTCAATTTCTCCATGGGCCTGCTGCAGAAGCACTTCGATCTGCCGCTGAATATGGTCAATACGCCCGTTCTGGCGAAAGAGCGCGGCATCAGCATCGACGTGACGAAAAACACTGCGTCCAAGGACGTCGCGGGCAGCTTCAGCGCGAAGGTGGTCACAGACAAGATCACGCGAACGATCACGGGCACGGTCTTCGGCGGGGCGCTGTTGCGGATTATCGAGATCGACGGCTTCAAAATCGAGGTAACGCCTCAGGGCACGGCCCTGGTGATCTTCAACGACGACAAGCCCGGCGTGATCGGCGCCGTCGGCACGGTCTGCGGCAAGCACGGCATCAACATCTGCACGATGGGCGTGGGCCAGAAGGCCGAGGCCGGTCAGGCGGTGCTGGCGGTCAGCCTCGACAAGGCCCCGAACGCCGAGGCCGTCGAGGAACTCGGCAAGCTGGACTTCGTCAATGAGCTTTACGTCTGCAAGCTGGATTAGCGATCATGGCTGAGCAGTTGATTATCAGTATCAGCGGTATGAGGGGCATCGTCGGCGAGAATCTCAGCGCGGCGATCGCGGCCGAGTACGGCTGCGTATTTGGAACATTTCTAAGGCAACGCGCCGGCGGCAGCGGCCGACAGGCGGTTTGTATCGGACGCGATTCGCGGCCGAGCGGACCGATGCTGGCCGCTGCCGTTACGGCGGGGCTGTGTTCAACAGGCATGGACGTGGTCGATCTGGGAATCGTCGCGACGCCCACGGTGGGGATCATGCTGCGCCAG
>DSDB01000558.1 GCA_011057845.1 Phycisphaerales bacterium
TGCTATCCGCCGTCTTGAGCCAGTCAAGGGCCTGATCGGTGAGGATATCCGTGTTATAGCCCGTGAACGTCTTGCGTGTGCCGTTGATATTGAGGGTCGGATCGAAGTACTCGCCCTGGCCCTTGAAGGCGGCCCAGTGATCGAAGCCGGGGCGGGGGTCATCGCTGTCGTGGCCCATGTGCCATTTGCCGATGAAGGCGGTGCGATAGCCGGCCTGTTGGAGATACTGCGGGAAGAAGACCGTGCCGGGCGGTTCCGGCCGCTGGTTGTCGACGATGCCGTGGTTGTGCATGTACCGGCCGGTCAGGATGGAGGCCCGGCTAGGCGAACAGAGGCTGGTGCTGACAAAGGCATTGGCCAGGTGCGCCCCCTGCTTCGCCATGCGGTCGAGGCTGGGGGTCTCAAGGAATTCCGGCGCGCCGGGCATGAAGCCCATGAAGTCGTAGCGATGATCGTCGCTGAGGATCAGGATGATGTTGCGCTTACCCCCGGCCGACCCGACCAGCCGCCCTCCCATACCACCCATTGCAAACACCGCCGCCCCGCCACCGACAAGCTGGAGAAACTCCCGCCGTTTGAACCGCCCTGCCGTCCAATCCTTTGCCTTCTGCGCCATGGCTGTCGCCTCCTACTGACTGTCGTTCTTCATAAACCGATTATCGTCCCTGGCAGGCCATCTAGCAAGGCGATTCAGGATTACCGCCGGACGCCTCAGCGTCTTGGCGGCAAGGACCCCGTCATATGGGGTTGCTATCGGGGTATGGTCCTGCTACAGTCCGTGGCAGGCCGGAGCGGGGTTTGCCGGGCAGGGGGTGATCCAATGGCCTCAGACGCTGAAAAAGGAGTTGGCATGGACAGGAAATGGTTTGGGCTGATTGTTGTGGTCGGTTTGTTGGCAGGATCGGTGTTTGGGGCCGATCTGAAGCTGGATGAGAAGGCGGCGGTTGGGGGGGAGTGGGGGTATCGGCCGGAGGATGGGGATGCGTCTGCCGTGAACCCGCCGAGTTTCTCGTGGCGGCCTGTGAAGGGGATGGTCTGGGAGGTGCAGTGCGCGCGGGATGCGGGGTTCGCCGATGTGGTGTATCGCGTCGAGAAGGTGGAATTCAACGTGCATTGTCCGCCCCGGGTATTTGAGCCGGGGGCGTATTACTGGAGATACCGGGGGGCCGACAGCCAGGGGCAGGTGACGAACTGGAGCATTGCGAGGAAATTCAGCATTGGGGCCGATGCGGTCAAGATGCCCATGCCCGTGCGTGAGGAATTGCTGGGTCGGATTCCGAAGAGCCATCCGCGATTGTTCGTTCGGCCGGAGAATGTCGGCAAGCTCAGGGCAGCGGCTACAGGGCCGATGAAGAAGGAATTCGCCGAACTCGTGCGGCAGTGCGATCGGTTGATGGCGAACCCCGTTTCGACCGTCGAGCCGGCAACCTATCCGAAGGACATCGTCCGTAACAGCGATCCGTGGCGGGAGATCTGGTGGGGCAATCGCGAGAAGGTGATTCGCACGCTCAATGGGGCCGCGACGCTGGGATTTACGCGGCTGATCGGCGGCAAAGAGCAGTACGGACAGGAGGCCAGGCGGATTCTCCTCGAATGCGCCACGTGGGACCCCAAGGGCAGCACGGGCTATCGCTACAACGATGAGGCGGGGATGCCGTACAATTACTACTTCTCGCGGACGTACAGCTTCATCAACGACCTCTTGAGCGAGCAGGAAAAGGACCTCTGCCGCAAGGTGATGAAGATTCGCGGGGATGAGATGTACGCCCATCTGTGTCCGGGGCATCTGTGGCGGCCGTATGGAAGCCACCAGAACCGGGCGTGGCACTTCCTGGGCGAGGTGGGGCTTGCGTTCCTGGGCGAGGTCGAGGGGGCCGATGACTGGGTGTGGTTCGCGATGAACGTGTTCTTCAATGCCTACCCGGTCTGGAGCGACGACGACGGCGGCTGGCACGAGGGCACGAGTTACTGGGCCAGCTACCAGAACCGCTTCACCTGGTGGGCGGATGTGATGCGCGAGGCGATGGGGATCGACGCCTACCGCAAGCCGTACTACTCGCAGGCGGGCTACTACGCGATGTACCTGATGCCGCCGGGCAAGGTCGGCGGTGGCTTCGGCGACCTGACGGCCGCTCGCACGGCAAAAAGCAACGTGCCGCTGATGAGCGACTTCGCGGCCCAGGCGGGCAACGGGCACTGGCAGTGGTACGTGGAGCAGTTAGGCGGGCCGACGGCGGCGGGCGGCTATATCGGCTTCGTCCGCGGGCAGTTGCCGAAGGTCGAGGCGGTCAGCCCGAAGGACCTGCCGGCGTCGAGGCTCTTCGCCGGGACGGGCCAGGCGTATCTCAATACGAGTATCATGGACGCGGGCGACAGCGTGCAGGTGGTTTTCAAATCGAGCCCGTTCGGGACCCAGTCGCATGGATACGAGGCGAGCAATTCGTTTCTGCTGTGGGGATATGGCCAGAGGCTGCTGATTCGCAGTGGTTATCGTGACAGCTACGGCAGCGACCACCACAAGAACTGGATGTGGAGCACCCGTTCGGTCAATAACATCACCGTCGGCGGCAA
>DSDB01000676.1 GCA_011057845.1 Phycisphaerales bacterium
GACATCGAGGGCTTCGCCGATGGAGGCGTGTGCGGCGGTGGTCGGCATGTAGAGGAACGACCCCTCATCGAGCGACGGCATGAATTCCTTGCCCAGGCCCGGAAAGGTGTGGACCCCCGCCGACCACAGTGAATTGCCGCGAAGGGCCCCGGGGACAAAAGCGAAGACCCGCTCGAACCCCAGCCAGATCACGGCGCCCAGCAGCAACAACATCGCCGGCAACGACAGGAAGGCGACCTTATGGTCCAGACACCAGCCGAGGATGCGGGGGTAGAGCCGTTCAAATAACAACACCAGGGCCATGAGCCCGCCGATCAGCCCGCCGACGAAGAGGAGGTTGCGGATCAGCCCCTTCTGGGGGCCGAGCGGCTCCCAGTGCATTGTCAACAACAGGCCGACGGCCAACAGGACCACTACGTTGGCCGCATAAGGAACCAGGGCGTTCATGCGCGGGGGGATCCGCCCTTTGAACAACTGGTAGAAAGCGAATCCCGCTATGACAACGGCCACGAGCCAACTGAACGCCAGGGCGAGCAGCAAGGCGGCCGCAACCAGACAGCCATAGAAGATTGTCCGCAGATACCGACTGTTGATCCTTCGCGGAAAGAATACGAGATGGGCCGCCGGGGGGATGATCGTCAGCGCCACCACGATGGAGGCCATCAGCGCGAAGGTCTTGGTGAAGGCCAGCGGCTTGAACAGTTTGCCCTCCGGTCCGGTCATGAAGAACACGGGAATAAAACTAATGATCGTTGATGCGACGGCCGAGAGGATCGCGCCGCCCACTTCGGCCGCGGCGCGGTGGATCACTTGGGCGCGGGGCATGTCGGGCGGGTCTTCGTCGAGGTGCTTGAGGATGTTCTCACAGATGACGATGCCCATATCGACGATGGTGCCGATGGCGATGGCAATGCCCGCGAGTGATACGACGTTGGCATCGATGTTGAACGCCTTCATCGCGATGAAGCAGCCGAGCACCGCCAGGGGCATGACGGAGCTGATCATGATGCTGCTGCGCAGGTGCATCACCATAATGATGATGACGATAACGGTGACCAGTATTTCCTCGTAAAGCGCGTCGTTCAAGGTGCCGAGCGTTTCGTAGATCAGGCCCGTGCGGTCATAGAACGGCACGATGGCCACCTGGCTCCTTGTCAGCCACGCCGGCCACGATGATGGCGGCGTCCGGCGCAGGTATTGCAGCCAGGCAGGCTGATTCAAGCCGGGGCCGTCATAAGCTTCGAAGCCGTGCTCCAGGGCGAATCGCCGGATGTCCGCCGTCGTCACCGCCGGATCCGTGACGACCGCCTTGGCGGGCAGTGCCGGTTCGAGCTCGGCGATGACTTTCTTGACGTTCTTGATCACCGCCAGCGGGTTGGCCCCGTAACGGGCGACGACCACTCCGCCGACGGCCTCGGCGCCTTGTTTATCCAAAGCGCCCCGTCTGGGTTCGGGGCCAAGAACGACCTTGGCCACGTGCCGGACCAGAATAGGGACATTTTCGTGGGTCTTGATGACGCTGTCGGCGATGTCCTCGGCCCGTTTGATGAAGCCGACGCCGCGGATCAGATACTCCACGCGGTTCAACTCGATGGTCTGGGCCCCGACGTCGATATTGGAGCGTCGAACGGCCTCGTAGACCTCGTCGATACCCACGCCGTAGGCCCGCATGGCGTCGGGGTCCACGTCAATCTGGTACTCGCGCACGAAGCCGCCCACCGAGGCCGCCTCGCTGACGCCGGAGGCTGAACGCAGCGCGAGCCTGACCTGCCAGTCCTGTATCGTTCGCAGTTCCTCAAGGTCCCATCCGCCCGTCGCCTTTCCGTGCGGGTCGCGTCCCTCGAGGGTGTACCAGAATATCTGCCCCAGGGCCGTGGCGTCAGGTCCGAGGGTCGGTTGGACGCCGGTTGGCAGCGTCCCGGCGGGCAGACTGCTGAGTTTCTCCAGCACCCGGCTGCGGGTCCAGTAGAAGTCCTTGCCCTGGACCAGCTTCTCATAGAATGAGAAATCCTTGAAGATGATGTAGATGGAGGAAAAGCCAAACATCGACGTGCTGCGAATCGTCTTGATGTCCGGGATGCCGAGCAGCGCCGTGGTCAGGGGATAGGTGATCTGGTCCTCGACGTCGCCGGGCGAGCGGCCCGGCCACTCCGTAAACACAATCTGCTGGTTCTCGCCGATGTCGGGAATCGCGTCGACCGCAACGGGATTGCGGGGAAACCACGCGAAGTCCCAGTCGAACGGGGCGACGTAGACTCCCGCCGCCACGATGAGCAGCGTCACCAATCCCACGACGAGCTTGTTGTAGATGCAGAAGCCGAGAATTCTTCCGACGAGCGTGCTCTGCTCTGGAATCGGTTCGTATTGACGCTGGCCTGTGTTTGGGGACGCCATTGACGCTCACCGCCGTCGGAAAGAGACATTCTGCTCAGTTCGTGAACTGCGGCAGCTTGGCCAGATACGCCTGCGGATCGGCCCGGAACTGCTCCGGGCAGCCGGGGCAGCAGAAATACACCTTCTTGCCCTCGTACTCGACGAAGATAGCCTTGTTGATCGGGTAGTTCATCAC
>DSDB01000562.1 GCA_011057845.1 Phycisphaerales bacterium
GAGACACAGCAGTCTCGACGAGGGCCTCGATCCGCGTCTGCAATGTCGGGCGCATGGCATCCGATATGGATGGGACCTCAATCTCAAGAATGGGTATGCGCCGGCGGGCCGAGACGACATCGGCGATGAGCCGGCCTTCGAGGGCACAGTGGCTCGCCCCCGGGATGCGGCTGATCAGCAACGCCTCGGAGCCGAAACGCTCCATGTCCGCCAGAATCCGCGCCGCCCGGTCGCCGACGGGCCCGACCATCAGATCGGCCAGGGCGCTGCGGGCCAGGGCCTCCAGCGGCGGCACGTCGGTATCGATGGGGTCGAGGGCGTGCGAGAACAGATACTCCGTCCCGCAAATCCGCCCGCCGCATTGTTCCAGCAGGTTCATAACGCGAATATCGGCGACGGGATTGACCCAGAAGATACGAGCAGGAGAGTCGTTGGCCATGGGTCCATAGTCGTTAGCAGCCAGCCGGGCGTCAACTTCGGCGATCAGACCATCCAGGACCGCCAGCGTCTCGTCCCGGTCGGAGCAGTAGTGAATGGCGAGCATCTCGGCGATGAGCATCTCCAGGGCGGGCATCGGACATGGCTCGGCCGTGAAGACGCGGGTCCGTAATTGGGCGAGCTTGACCCGCAC
Organism: Phycisphaerales bacterium; assembly: GCA_011057845.1. GTDB lineage: Bacteria > Planctomycetota > Phycisphaerae > Sedimentisphaerales > Anaerobacaceae > UBA2266. Next base: position 632 of record DSDB01000562.1, read on the forward strand.
GAGGTTGGCCTGTTCGATGCCGGCCGACAGCGCATCGTCGTTGAGCGGCCGACCCGCCATATCCGCCAGGGCCCGGCGAACGCGGTCCAGTTCGCCCATGACGAATTCGACCTGCGATTTCGGGGCAATGAGATTGCCGGGCAGTTGAACCGTCGGCTCGCCGGCATCCGGGGCCCGCCGATGTGGAATCTCCCACCACAACACGTCGAATCCCAGGTCCGGCAAACGCTGGGCAATCGCCGAAAAATCGTCACAGACGGCCCCGACGCTGCAGACAAGCAGATCGGGAATCGGAAAGTGCTCGCCATTGACGAATGCGCCCAGCATCGCCCGCACCGGACAGAACGACTCGTCGATCCCAAGAGAATCCGCTATCTCCAGCAATGGGGTCGAGTGCTCCATGATGCATGGAATCCACCACGCGCCGTCGGGATAAAAGGCCACGAGATTGTCGAGGGCGTATGCCATGACCGGGATCGTTCCCAGGTCCTTCATCACGCCGACGATCTTCTTACCGGCCTGGCGGGCCGCATGCAGACGATCTTCCTCGGTCAGCAGGAGATTCCACAGCCGCAGCGCCGCCGGCGAGTCGTCAAACAGCAGCTTCGTGAGACGATGGTCGCCGTCGTCGACGTGGTGGCTCAGAGGCCCGCCATAATCGGTCTGCCGCAGTCCGCGCCGGCACAAGTCAGCGTAGCGGTCGTCCCACTGGGCAAGCGTAATCTGCCGCGGCCGGGTCATTGCAGCATCTCCAAAAAGGCCAGGATCCGCCCGGTAGTCCGCTGCTCGGCAGCCCCGTCGTTGCGGGCTTCGATATCGAGGACGGGCAATCCAAGACGCTCCCTCATACGCGGTAGTTCCGCGTGCCAGGCGTCGCACCAGACGTGCCGATAGCAGACAACGCCCCGAACCGATCTCGATTGGCAGCCGGCCTTGAGCCACACGTAGAGCGGGTCGTTCGGACGGCGTGAGGGGTCCCTGACGCCGTCGAAGTAGGCCCTCGCCAGTGCGGTCAGTGGATCGGCGTCGATGGCAGCGGCGTCGAATTCATCGGGCCAGCCCCGGTGGCCGGTCTCAGTGCCGTCAAAGACAACTCGCCCGCCATTGTCCTCGATGATGTCGTAGATGTCGAAGTCCTCCCTGAACAACGGCCCTCCAATAATGGCCAGCGGTATGCCGACGGAGGGCCTGTCGCCAAGCGTTCCATCGAGGTCGGCAGGCCCGGTGCGGCCGAAATCCTCCGCGAGTTCGGCCCACCGGCGGGCGCTGAGATGCGGCTGCACGCCGAGGATCGACCGCCGGGCCTGCTGATAGTGCTGCATGACGGCGATGAGGTGGTCATCTGAGGGGTCAAGGCCGCCCAGTGTCTTGAGAAACCGGCCCAGCCGCCGCAGTTGTTCCACGTAGTAGTCAAACGCCGCCGTTGTCTCCCACATGGCCGGTACATTGAGCAACAGGGCCGGGATGGAACTCGTCGCCGTGAGCAGGTCAAAGGTCCGCCGCATCTGGTCGCACAGCGTCGTCACGACCACCGCATCGGCATCGTCGCGCGTCAGGGCCGTATGAAGAAAAGCCCGCGCGTACGGACACATGCCCTCCCGCCGAAGCATCATGGCCCCGGCATTCGCGCCGCGACAGACAATCCGCCGGGGCCGCAGACCGTGTGCGGCGATCCACTCAGCCGGGACATAAGGACACGTGTAAATGAGGGTCTTCATCGCAGGGTCATATCAACTTCGCACGGAATCCAATTCACCGCGGAGAGTCTTGAATCAAGGGTTCGCTCTGCGTGCTCCGCGGTGGACCACCGCCGCGGGCGGTCTCGAACAGGGCCTCCACACGCATGGCAATCCGCGCCGAGTCCGAGGGCGAGTAATCGGTCACGATCTTCATAAAGGGCAGTCCCAAGCGGTTCTCGGCGAGGTCTTTGACC
>DSDB01000642.1 GCA_011057845.1 Phycisphaerales bacterium
CGGACCGCATCCGGCACCTCCCCATACCCCGTCACGATAATCACGGGCGTGTGGACGCCCCGGTCCCGCAGGCGCTGCTGGAGGTCCAGGCCGTTGATGCCCGGCAGTCGCATGTCCAACACAATGGCTCCGCCCCGCAGGTTATCGAGGTCCGCCAGGAATTCCTGCGCGGTTGCATACGTTCGAGCGCCTATGCCGACGGATCCACAGAGCATGGCAATCGAACGGCTCACGGCTTCATCGTCATCCACGATATACACCACGGGCCCACTGGTTTCCACGACCAAGCCCTTTCATACGGCGTCCAGGGTCCCTAAGACTCCGCGCCCAGACGCAGTTCCACTTCTTCCAACAGGTCGGCGGCGCAGGAATAGTCCCGGCTGTCCGACAGAATCTCCATCAAGACCTTTCTCGCGTCAGGCAATCGCCCCAGTTTGTGGTACAACACCGCCAGAGAGAATCTCACCGCCTTGTCGGCCGGGCAGGCCCCGCTGGAAACGGTTCGCTCGAACCTCGCCAGCGCCCCCTCAAAGCGGCCGGTGCGGCATGACATTTGAAACAGGCCCAACAATGCCTCCGCATCGGCGCCGTCGCGGTCGAGCGATTGCGCGTAGAACTCGTATGCCTCGTCAAAGCAGCCTCTTCGCTCGGCGACCGTCCCCAGGCCATTGAGAGCCGGCCCGCACATCGGGTCCATCCGCACGGCCTTGCGATAGGCCTGCTCGGCCTCATCGAGCGAATCCATTCGCAGGGCCGAGGCCCCGATGCCGACATGCGCAGCGGCATCGCAACGAAGCTGTGCGGCGTTCCGGTAGCATTGCCGGGCCTGCACGTAGCGTCCTGCCGACAGGTAGTGCCCGCCCAGCTCCATGCAGGCTGAGAAACGATCCGCGACACTCTCGGAGTCGGCTTGCCTATGTGTATGTGTCTCGACCTGCATCAACATCCATTCCAAAATGGGGATTACCCTTGCTCCGGACATCGCGGCGATGACCTGCCGGTCTGTGGTTATCTGACGTTACTATTATGTCGGCAGGATGTGCGCCGGGTGAAGCCCGCCATTGGCTTCAAAGCGATAAGGAAATTCCTGTAGTGACATTCACCCGGCTTGGCCAAAGGGCGGGCGTTTGACCGACATGTAGGCAAAATGCTTGTACGTGCAGGCATTCCGCCTACAAACGTAGGAACCCTACGGGAGCCACACGTCCCCGGCGTCTCTCGCGAAGCGCGGGGCGCAAACGCCAACCGTCAGAAGTCCACGCTGGTCAGCCCTTCGCGGATGGCGATCTTGGTCATCTCGGCCATGCTGGAGACACCGAGCTTGTCCATGATGGAGCGACGGCGGGCGTCGACGGTCTTGACGCTCAGGCGCAGAACCGCGGCGGCCTGCTTGTTGCTCTTGCCCTCGGCCAGCAACTGGAGCAGTTCCTTCTCCCGGACGGTCAGCGAGGCGAATCCGCCGTGTTGCGCCTGCGTCCCACCGGGGCCTGGGCCCGCATCATCCCCCCAGAGGTCCGTAAACCCTTCCACGACCAGCCCGGCCACCTTCGGGCTCAGATACACGTTTCCCGCCATCACGGTATGGATGGCCTCGATGAGGTTGTCGCCGGCGGTATCCTTGAGCAGATATCCGCGCGCTCCGGCGCTGAGCATCTCCTTGACGAACCGGCGGTCCGCATGGGCCGACAGCGCCAGCACATGAATGCCCGGCTGCACGCGGAGGATGTCGGCCGTGGCGCCGATTCCGTTGAGGTTCGGCATGGTCACATCCATCAGGACGACATCCGGGTGGACCCTGGCGACCACTTCCAGCGCCTGGCGACCGTCGGATGCCTCGCCGACGATCTCCATATCGCCCTGACGTTCGAGCAGCAGACGCAGCCCCTCTCTGAGAATCGCATGGTCATCTACGAGCACTATCGATACGCTCATAACAATGGTCCTTACTACCCAAGGGCGAGACGCCCTCGCCACGAGCCAGGTCAGGATGGTGATTTCGCAGGGATGGACAATGTAATGCACATCCAGCCCTCGGCGTCGCGTTCGACCTGGATGCTCCCGCCGAAGAGCCACAGCCGTTCCCTGATGTGCGACAGGCCGAGATGCGGCGTTTCCGACGTCCCGGCGAATGCCGCGTCGGGGTCAAACCCCACGCCGTTGTCGCATACCGTGATCCGGACGCGGCGTTTCGCGGAGCGGATGGAGACGCGGACCTTCGTGGCCCGGGCGTGTTTGATCGTATTGGTCAGAAGCTCCCTGACGGCCCGGAACAGAAAGCCCCGCAACTCCGGGGATAACGAAGGTCTGCCGCCGTCGTCCTCGAAGATCGTCTCGACGCCATGCCGGTGCTCGACCTGTTCGAGGAGCCACTCGTGGATCGCGGCCTGGAGTCCCATCTCGCGAAGCATCGCCGAGGGCAGGTCAAACGTCAGTGTCCGGGTGCGTTCGATCAGTTCGGCGACCACCTGCCGCATCCGCGCGATCGCCTGTGCGTGGCCGTCCGTATTGCCGGCGCGGGTTTCATTCCGCATGGCCGCGAGCTGCATATCCATGAAGACCAG
>DSDB01000036.1 GCA_011057845.1 Phycisphaerales bacterium
CGATCTTTGGTCTGCTGGCGATCCAGTTCAAGAGCTACTTCCAGCCGGTCATCGTCATGTCCGCCATCCCCTTCGGCATCGTCGGCGCCACCATCGGCCACCTGGTCATGGGCTTCAACCTCAGCATCCTCTCCATGTTCGGCATCGTCGCCCTGGCGGGTGTCGTGGTCAACGATTCGCTCATCATGATCGACCTGATCAACCGTGAGCGCAGCGAACATGTTCCCCTGCGGCAGATCCTTCGTGACTGCGCCACACGGCGGTTCCGCCCCATCATGCTCACGACCCTGACCACGTTCTGCGGTCTGCTGTCAATGATCTTTGAGAAATCGCTCCAGGCCCGGTTCCTCATTCCCATGGCCATCAGCTTGGCCTTTGGCGTGGTCTTCGCCACGATGATTACGCTCATACTGGTCCCTTCGCTATACATGATCCTCGAAGATATCCGCGGCCTTTTCACTCGCCGCGGCGGTGAAGTCGTCGAGAAGGTCGATTGATCTGTTGGCCGCCTCATATTCACCCGCCCGGCAATATCCTGCTTGCGGGTCCGAACCCAGGCCGGTATCATTGCTACGGATGGGGCTGCGGTATGAAAAGGCCCGGTTGCGCGGTGGATGCGTCAGTGCCGGGCGATAGGCACGGATTCGTTGTGGTCATCGGGACCATTGCACAGTCAGGAGGACGACACATGAAGCGATTCCTTATCGGCCAGGCCCTAACGGCACTGCTGGTCGGCACGACATTCGCGGGCCAGGCCAGACTCCTTCGTTTCCCGGCTATCCACGAGAATCGGGTGGCCTTCACGTATGCGGGCGACCTCTATCTGGTCAGCGCCAAAGGAGGGGTGGCCCGGCGACTGACCGGTCATGAGGGCATGGAGTTGTTTCCCCGCTTCTCTCCCGATGGGCGCCATATCGCCTTCACGGGCCAGTACGACGGCAACACAGAGGTCTATGTGATGCCCGCCGCCGGTGGCTCGCCCCGGCGGCTGACATTCACCGCCACGCTGGCCCGCGACGACGTCTCCGACCGCATGGGCCCTAACAACATTGTCATGGGCTGGACCCCCGACGGCCGCAGCATCATCTTCCGTTCGCGGATGAAGTCCTTCAACAGCTTCAACGGAAGGCTCTACACCGTGGACCTCGCCGGTGGTATGCCCCGCGAGCTGCCCCTGCCGCGAGGCGGCTTCTGTTCGTACTCGCCCGACGGTGGACAACTCGCCTACAACTGCGTCTTTCGCGAGTTTCGCACCTGGAAACGATACCGTGGCGGCATGGCCGACGACATCTGGGTATACGACTTTGAGAGCAAGCAGACACGCAACCTCACCGACAACCCCGCCCAGGACATCATCCCCATGTGGTTCGGCGGCCGCGTCTATTTCCTTTCTGACCGCGACGAACACATGCGGATGAACCTCTACGTCTGCGACGTTGCCTCCGGCGAGACCCGCCGTCTGACGGACTTCGCCGAGTTCGACATCAAGTTCCCCTGCCTCGGCGACAAAGCCATCGTCTTTGAAAATGGCGGTTACATCTACCGTTTCGACCTCGAATCCGAGCAGTGCGGCAAGATCCCGGTTCGCATCCAGGAAGACCTTGCGGGCGGCCGTGGTGGCATTACCTCGGTCTCCGACAGCGTGGCCAACTACGAAATCGCACCCGATGGCCAACGCGCCCTGTTTGGGGCCCGAGGCGATGTTTTCACGGTCCCCGCCGAACGGGGCCCCACGCGCAACCTGACTGCGACCCCCGGCATCCACGAGCGAAACAGCGTCTGGTCCCCGGATGGCCGCTGGATCGCCTACATCTCCGACGCCACCGGCGAAGACGAGATCTATGTCGTCGCCCAGGATGGCTCCGGCGCCCCCCGCCAGATCACCACCGGTGCCGAGACCTACAAGTATCGCATCGTCTGGTCGCCCGACAGCCGCAAGCTCCTCTGGAGCGACCGGCGGCAGCGCCTGCGATACGTCGAAGTCAAAACCGGCGAAATCACCGACGTGGACACATCCGCGAAGTGGGAGTTTCACAACTACGAATGGTCGCCCGACAGCCGCTGGATCACCTACATCCGACCCGAACTCGAAGGTATGGATCGCCTCTACCTCTACTCGCTGGCCCGGCGCACGTCCTATCCTCTGACCGACGGCTGGTTCGGTGTTTCCAGTCCGGCGTTCAGTTCGGACGGGCGGTTCATCTTCTTCGTCTCCGACCGCGATTTCGACCCCATTTACAGCCGCACCGAGTGGAACCACGCCTACCAGGACATGTCGCGTATCTACTTCATTACCCTCGCTAGGACTACCGAGTCGCCGTTCGAGGCCAAGAGTGATGAAGTTAGGATAGACGCAAAGCCCAAGGCCGACAAGGCCGCCGGGGAACCCGAAGGCAAGGCCGACTCGAAGGAATCCGCCGACAAACCGAACCGGATGCGTGTGGACGTCGAGGGAATACAGGCCCGCATCGGGGTCTTGCCCGTAGCCGTTGCATCCTATTACAACCTCGCATCGGTGGGGGACCTGATCTACTACAACCGCCGCTCGGCTTC
>DSDB01000415.1 GCA_011057845.1 Phycisphaerales bacterium
GATGGGGATGTGTATCAGATCAACCTCTCCCAGCGGTTTGCGTGCCCGTTTGCGGGCTCGCCGGTTGACTTGTTCGCATGGCAGAACCGCTATAACCCCAGCCCGTTCGCCGCCTATCTCGACGACGGGCGGTTCCAGATCGTCAGCGCATCGCCGGAGATGTTCATCACCTTGCGGGATGGTTGGATCAGCACGCGGCCGATCAAGGGTACGCGCCCGCGGCTCGACGAGACCGCCAACACTCGCGCCGCGGCATTGAATGCAGCGGCCCGGCGGAGCCTGCTGGCCAGCCCCAAGGAGCAGGCGGAACTGAACATGATCATCGACCTGGAACGCAACGACCTGGCCCGCATCTGCGCAGCCGGCACGCGGCAGGTGGTCGAGCCGCGGACGTTGGTGGCCTACCCGACGGTCTATCATGCGCTGGCGACGGTGGCCGGGCGGGTCCGCGAAGGGCTGAGTTTCTGTGATGTTCTGTGGGCGGTCTTTCCCGGCGGCTCGATCACCGGCGCGCCGAAGATACGGGCGATGGAGATCATCGACCAGACCGAACCGACGGCGCGCGGGGTGTACACCGGGAGCATCGGATTCATCGGGATCGACGACAGCGCGTGCTTGAACATCGCCATTCGGACGATTATTCTCAGGCAGCGCACGGCGTTTGTCCAGACGGGCGGGGGCATCGTGGCCGATTCCGACCCGCAGGACGAGTGGAATGAGACGCTGACCAAGGCGCGGGCCCTGCTGGCCGGTATCCGGGCCTTACAGGGCTGATCCAGGCGGTTGCTTCTATGGCTGAACAGGTGTTTCTCAACGATGCTCTGGTGGACGCGAACGAGGCGGCGGTCTCTGCGTTGGACAGCGGACTGCTGTACGGGGCCGGTCTGTTCGAGACGATGCGGGCCGGCAATGGGGTGGTCTTTCGGCTGGACGACCATCTGGACCGCCTGTTCGCCGGCGCCGAAGCCCTCTCCGTAACTATTGACCAGGATAGGGCTTACATCACGGACGCGATCTACCGAGTGCTGGAGGCAAACGGCCTGACCGACGCACGGCTCCGCCTGACAGCCACCGGCGGCCCGATGACGCCCGATCCGCCGCAGCGACGTTCGACACTGCTAATCAGCGCCACGACGCTGGTCCCGTATCCGGATGAGTATTACCGCAAGGGAGTTGTCGTGGCGCTGTCGCCGTACCGTCAGAACCCATTTGACCCGACGCACGGACACAAGACGACCAGCTACTACAGCCGGCTGCTGGCCTTACGCAAGGCCCACGCGGTCGGCGCCGCCGAGGCCATCTGGTTCACCGTGGAAGGCCACCTGGCCGAAGGGTGCGTCAGCAACGTGTTTCTGGTCAGAGACGGCGTCCTGCTGACGCCTCCGGTCGATACACCCGTGCTGCCGGGCGTGGCGAGAAAGGCCGTCTGTTATCTCGCCGGTGAGCATGGGGTACGGTTGGAACAGCGGCGATTGACCATCGACGATTGCCTGGCCGCCGAGGAGATGTTCCTGACAAACGTCATCATGCAGGTGATGCCGGTGCGCAGCCTCGAAAAGCACGCCATCGGCAAGGACAAGCCCGGGCCCATCACACAGATGCTACGAGAGAAGTTCCTGGAATACGTCGACGACCAGTGCAGGAAACGACCATGAAGGTAGCAGAGATTGCCCGCAAGATCGATTCGCTGATTCCCCTGAAATTAGCACAAGGGTGGGACAACGTGGGTCTGCTCATCGGCGACAAGAACAAGCCCGTTACGCGGATGCTTCTGACGATTGACACCACGAAGGCGGTTGTGGCCGAGGCCCGCAGGCTCAAGACCGATATGATCGTGAGCTACCACCCGGTGATCTGGGATGGCCTCAAGCAGGTGCTTGCGGCGGGGCCCTCGGCGGTGGTGCATGACCTGGTCCGGGCCGGGATTGCGGTCTTTTCGATCCATACGGCCCTGGACACCGCCGACGGAGGCGTCAACGACGGCCTGGCGACGATACTGGGGATCGTGGACGCCGAGCCCTTGGGCGATTACGTGCAGAACCCGGCCGCCGACAAGGTCAAGCTGGTGGTCTTCACGCCGCGCGAGGCGCTGGCGACGGTCTCGAACGCGATGTTCGCGGCCGGGGCCGGGGTAATTGGCAATTATACCCATTGCTCTTACTACGGGCAGGGCACGGGCACATTTCGCGGCGGCGCCGGGTCGAAGCCCGCGGTGGGCCGCAAGGGGCGGCGGGAGGAGGTCGCGGAGGTGCGGCTGGAGGCGATTGTGCCGGCTGACAGGTTGCAGGCCGTCGTGGCCGCCATGACCGCCGCGCACCCATACGAGACGCCCGCGTTCGATTGCTACAGGCTGATGGATCCGGGCGGGCCGCTCGGCCTGGGCAGGATCGGCCCGCTGGCCGAGCCGATGACCGTTCGCAGGCTCATTCCACGCATCAAGAGAGCCACCGGGGCCAGGGCGTTTGGGATCGTCGGCGATGACCGCCGGCTGGTTCGCACGGCCGCGGTCTGCGCAGGCACATGCGGGGCGATTCTCAACACGGTGATCGCCC
>DSDB01000236.1 GCA_011057845.1 Phycisphaerales bacterium
CGCCGGCTCGTCGGGCGAATCGGCGCCGGCCGCCGTGGTTTCGTCCCGCTCCCAGAGGCCGTCGGGACGAACGGCCAGCAGTCCCACGTCGCGGTAGAAGCGCAGCGTCGCCAGCGTGAACTGTACGAGGGCCGAGGTCTTGGCGTTCTGTGCGATCAGCAGGTCGTCCTGGGCATCAAGGTAGTTCCGCGTGGTCGCCCGACCCTCCTGGAGCAGGATCATCTGCATATCCACGCGCGTCCTGGCCAGGTCCAGGCTCAAGAGCTGAATCTTATAGCTCGTGTACGCCTCCGTCAGGTCGCGGTACGCCTGCCGCACGTCGAGTTTGACCCGGTCCGTCTGATCCTGGTAGGTGCGTTGCTGGGCCTCGTGTGCGATCAGGGCCTCGCGGTAGGCGTTGCGCTGGCGTTTGCGGTCGAGGGGCAGGTCGGCGGACAGACCCAGCGAGTACGTGCCGTCGCCGAGATTGTGGCGATCCAGTTGGTAGCCTGGGCTCGAGGGGATGCCCGCCCGGGCCGTCAGGGTCAATCCGGTCCTGAGATTGTCCGCGGCGACCACCACCCTTCGCGCGGCGTCGTCGACCTGGTCGAACACGTTGGCCAGGTCCAGTCGAAGCCCCAGCGCGGTCTGCACGGACTCTTCGAGGCTCACGTTCGGCTCGGCCACGCCCAGGGACTCCAGCGCGACCAGCTCATTGGGGTCCAGTTCGATATCCATGTCCGTCGGCAGGGCCAGGCGGATCTTGAAGCGGTCCAGCGCCTGGCGGTAGCTCTCAATCGAGCTGTTGTAGCGGTCCTCGGCCTGAAGTACCGACTGGCGGACTTCACCCTCCTGGAAACGGGGCACGCGGCCGGTATCGGCCATCATCTCGACACGCATCTGGTTGGCCAGCAGGCTCTCATAGTTGCTCTTGTCGTTGGCCACGCGATCCAGGGCCTGGAGCACACCGTAGTATTCCGTCACCATTTCAACGACGAACGTCTGGCGGTATCGATTGAACGTGCGAATCTGGTAGAGGGCGCTGCGTTCGGCCTGGGTGAGGCCCTCCAGGATGATATCGCGGCTGCTGCCCCGCAGCAGCGGCTGTGTGATCGTGCCGGTGAGCATCGAACCGAGCGTCGTCCGCGGGTCGCCGGTCAGAAACCGCATCCAGTCAATCGCCAGGTTGGCTCCGATGACCGTGCCGGTGGCCAGGAGTTGGTTGAACCCGAACTGCCCGCCTCCGGAAAGGCTCTCGTCGGCGGGGTTACGGGTGTATCGGCCGTCAATGGTGCCGAACCACTGGCGGGCGAAATCGTGCCGTGCCAGCGTCAGGTCCAAAGCTTGCAGGTACAGAAGTTCCTTCTGACGCTGATAATCGCGGTTCTGGGCTGTGGCCAGGGCCACCGCCTGGGCCAGGCTGAGCCGCTGGGGTAGTTGCGAAACATCCGGGCGCACGTCATTCGGCGACGACGGCCCGCTGCTGATGGCGTAGTTGGCCTGCCAGCCGTAGCCGGGGTCCCACTTGTCGTCAATAATTTTGTAGACTTCTTTGTCCGCCTCGGCCTTGTACTGTTCGGGTTGCTTGCACGCCCCGACGAACAACACCGCCGCCAGCGTACACCATCCCCGCCAGGACAAGAGCAAAGGGCTGGAGTTTCTTGGCATAAGACTACTCCGATGCACACCCCCTTTGTGCAACACCCTCGTAATCCGTTCAAACACCATTATACAGCAAATACCCACAGGCACAAAGGCCAAAAACCGCCTGAAAGCCGCGATTGCCATCCGGACGCAGGCCTCCAGACGCCGGCAGGGGTCCTACAGACCTCCGAACCGATACCGCCCGTTCGGCGGCGCCTTGGCGCCGTTGCGTCGTGTGCCGGATAGACGCCCATAAGCAGGTATTTGTTGCAGAGACCCTCGCTAAAAGGCCCAAAAACGCCCTATGGCTCTCCTGCAAACGTTCCAGGCCGCCACGGCACATACGAAACATGCTTACTCAATCCCAAGCACATCCCGCATCGAATAGAACCCCGACCCCCGGTCCATCAGCCACTCGGCCGCCCGCAGGGCCCCCTGGACGAACGTATCGCGGCTGTGCGCCGTATGACTGAGCGTTACCACTTCTCCCAATGTTCCGTACATCACCGAGTGTATCCCCGTAATATCGCCGGCGCGCACGGCGTGCATCCCGATCTCGCCGGGCTTGCGCGGTGATACGCCGCCGCGGCCGTGCACCAGGGCCGTCTTGACATCCCGGCCCGTCGCCTCGCAGATATTCTCCGCCAGGGTTATGGCGCTGCCGCTGGGCGCATCTTTCTTGAACCGGTGATGCTGCTCGATGATCTCGATGTCGTAGGCATCGCCCAGCATCGCCGCGGCCTTGCCTACCAGGGCAAAGAGCGCGTTCATCCCCACGCTCATATTCGTCGCGTACACCACGGCCGTCTTCTTCGCGGCCGCCTGCAGCGACGCTTTGTGCGCGTCCGAAAGCCCCGTCGTTCCCATGACCAGCGGCACCGTATTGCTTGCGCACCACGCCATCGTCGCATCGGCCGCCTGCGGCAG
>DSDB01000326.1 GCA_011057845.1 Phycisphaerales bacterium
GGCAGTGGGATATCCCGGCCGATGACCAGGCACTTCTCGCCCAAACGCTGTTCCGCGAGGGTCTCGACCATCTGTGTCCAGACGGGTTTGACGCTGCTGATGACGATAACACCATCCCGCTGAGCTTGCCTGGAAGCGACCGCAACGGGGACCTGCTCCCAGGCCTCCACCAGACACTGGGCGATTGTCTCGGGCGAATCGCCGCCAATAGAGCGGATGAACTGCTCCTCGCCATCGAGAAACAGGCCGATGCGGATGTTCGTGTTTCCGATGTCAATAGCGATGATGTTCATGGCCTACGGCTCCACCGGGTTCTTGATATGTCGCACCTGGCTCCACAGTTGCTCGGCCAGCGGTCGGATGCCCTGGCCGGTCACGGCCGAGATCGCGTGGACCGGCTGGCCCAGGCCGTCCGCGAGTTCCCTGAGCCGCCGGCCGTTGCTGTCCAGATCGGTCTTGTTGGCCACGATCACCTCGGGCTTGTCCGCCAGGGCCTGACTGTACTGCCGCAGCTCATTGCGGATGCGGTGATAGTTGGCCACAGGCTCGGACCCATCCGTCGGGGCCAGATCGATCACGTGAGCGATCAACGCGGTTCGTTCGATATGGCGGAGAAACTCGAAACCCAGACCGGCCCCCTGATGGGCGCCTTCGATCAGGCCCGGAATATCGGCCATCACGAAGCGCCGATAATTCGTCAATTCCACAATGCCCAGAACCGGCTCCAGCGTCGTGAAAGGGTAGGCGGCGATCTTCGGCCGGGCCGCCGAGCACCTCGAAATCAACGTGCTCTTGCCCGCGTTCGGCAGGCCCACGAGCCCCACGTCGGCGATGAGCTTCAACTCCAGCCGGAGGTTCCGCATCTGTCCTTCCTTGCCGGGTTCGGAGGTTCGCGGTGTCTGATTGTTGGCTGTCGCGAACGCCTTGTTGCCGTATCCGCCCCGCCCGCCCCGACAGATCCGGACCTTCAGGCCGATTTCGTTGAGGTCCTTGAGCAGAATCCCGTAGTCCGCGTCGTAGATGAGCGTTCCGGGCGGAACCGGGATGATGAGGTCCTGGCCGTCGGAGCCGTGCTTGTTGGCGCCCTGGCCGGGTTTGCCGTCGCCGGCCCGCCAGTGGTGCCTGCCCGCAAAGTCGGTCAGGGTGTCCAGGTTGGCCACGGCTTCGAAGTACACGTCTCCGCCTCGGCCGCCATCGCCTCCATCCGGTCCGCCCCTGGGCACGTATTTCTCCCGGCGAAAGCTTATACAGCCGTCGCCTCCCCGGCCGGCTTTGACCTGGATTTGAGCCTCATCGACAAACATAACCGCCCAAGTACCCTATCCCCGCCTCGCGGCGCCCACAAAAAAAGGATGGCACGAAACCATCCTGTCGCCTGCTGAAAAACTGCTGTAAAACGCCCGGTCAGACCACGTGGACCCTGCGGCCCTGGAATGTGATCTTACCCTCCGATTTGGCGAACAGCGTATAGTCCCTGCCCATGCCGACGTTGGCGCCGGGGAAGAACTTTGTTCCGCACTGGCGGACGATAATAGCCCCCGGTTTGACCGTCTGGCCCGAGTACAGCTTGACCCCGCGAAACTGCGGGTTGCTGTCTCGGCCATTTCTTGAAGAACCTTGCCCCTTCTTATGTGCCATGGCAATGACCTCTGTATCTGGCGGTTGATAACCAATCCGCTAATTCAAGCGAAACATGTACTATACGCATGGACGTTGGGATTGTCCAGTGGAATTTTTCCCGTGTTGCGACAAATCCACCGGTTTCTCACGCAAGACAGGCTGTGCGCGCCGAAAATATGCGTTATTTTTGGAAAAACGCGGGTTTTCGGGGTCTTAGCCGGGCTACGGTGTGTCCAGGATGGAGCGAATCTCCTTGGCTTCGAGCATGCCTTCGGTGGCCAGCTTGATCTTGCCCTGTGCGTCGATAAAGAAACTGGACGGGATGCCTGTTACGCCGTTGAAGGGCGCCGGCAACTCTCCGGCAGCCGGCAGGACGGTGTAATTGAGGCCTTGCTGTGTTGCAAACGCCTTGACGACGTCTTCTTTCTCGTTCGAAATGGCCAGTATAGCCAGCTTGTCCGATCCGATCTCATTGCGAACCTGCTTGAGATGGGGTACCTCCAGCTTGCAGGGCGGGCACCAAGTTGCCCAGAATACCACCATGACCTGCTTGCCGAGGTAGCTGCTGAGCCTGTGATCACTTCCGCTGAGGTCCTTGAGCGTGAAATCCGGGGCGGGCTGGCCATAAAACGACTGAAAAGCGGGCTGCCAGGTCGTCGCCGCGCGGATGACCTCCGCCAGACTTGCCCTGGGCATGACCGGCACAATGGGAGTCGCTTCGTTAGCGTCGTCCACGACGACCACCGGCCCACCGGAACGGTTTGGCTCGGTCGGCTTGGTGTCCGTGTCGGAACCGCCGATGAGTGACCAGATAATGAGGATAATGACGATGACTCCGGCGGCTCCTGCGCCGATCCACATCGTATTCTGTTTTCTGTCGTCAGCCATTCTACTGTCCTCCCGTAGAAATTATGGTTAACACATGGAA
>DSDB01000455.1 GCA_011057845.1 Phycisphaerales bacterium
ACGCTGCCCCTGATCCAGACCTTTGCCAGACACATCGGCCCGGACCAGCTCGACATCGTCTTCGTCAGCGTCCGCGAAAAGACCTCCGCCGTCGCCGAATATGCCGAAAAAAATGCCCCCCCCTGCAAGATTCTGCTCGATACCACCGGCGTTACGGCCGCTCAGTACCAGATCGACCGCATCCCCACCGCCGTCTTCCTGGACACCCAGCGCCGGATCCAGTTCGCCGGCCGGCCCAACGAGGACATCATCTGGCGGCTGCTGTCGGGTGAAAGGCCCATCCACACTGACCCGGCTGCTCGTGCATCGCTGGCGAGTGTCCGACGGCCGAAGCCCCGAGACCCGCCGACCCGGCACCGAGATCGCCGTTTTATCGTCGAACTCGACGAGCACCCGGCGCTGGCCGGTCGGCTCACCCAGGCTGCCCGACGGGCCCGCGACCAGCAGTACCGCAAGGCCGCCGCCGACATCGGCGCCCGGCTCGTCCACGAGTACGGTCCGCTGGGCAACAGGCTGGTCGTCGAGGTTCCCGAAGACAAGATCGCGGCCCTGAGTACCCTGCCCCGCTTCAAGAGCCTGCGAGAGGACCGCCCCGTCCGGGCCCTGCTGGAGGATTCCGCCTATCAGATTCACGCCGACTACGCATGGTCCAACGCCATCACGGGCCAGGGTGTCCGTGTTTGCGTCATAGATACCGGCATCGACTACACCCACCCCGACCTGGTCAATAAGGTCGTCGCTCAGTATAACCCCACCGATGGCTCCAACGACGCCATGGACGACCACGCCCACGGAACCCACGTCGCCGGCATTATCGCCTCCGAAGGCATGCAATTCCGCGGTGTCAGCTACGACGTCGCCCTCATGGCCGTCAAGGCCCTCGACTACAGCGGCAACGGCTACAGTTCCGACGTGATCCTCGGCATCAACTGGTGCGTCGACAACGGCGCCGACGTCATCAACCTCAGCCTCGGCGAGGGTCTCTACAGCGGAACCTGCGACCAGGAGGACATGGCCCAGGCGGTCAACGCCGCTGTCGACAGGGGCGTCGTCGTGGTCTGCGCCTCGGGCAACGACGGCGACCCGCAGCACATCGTCTCGCCCGCTTGCGCCTCCAAGGCCATCGCCGTCGGCGCCGTGGACAAGGGCGATGTGATCGCCTCCTACTCCGACGGCGGCACGCAACTGGACCTGGTCGCGCCCGGCGGCGGCGACTTTGGAGGCAGGGCCTTCCCCGAGATCGTCTCCTGCTTCAGCACGCTGGTCGCCAACGACCCGTTCTACTGCCTCTACGCCATTGGCGACGATTGCTACGACAACTACTTCGTCGTCGGGGGCAACCGGTACATCCGCGCCATCGGGACCTCCATGGCCACCCCCCACGTCGCCGGGGCCGCCGCGCTGCTGCTCGAGGCCAACCCCGAACTGACCCCCGCCCAGGTCCGGTCGGTCCTCCAGGACAACGCCGACGACCTGGGGCCGCCCGGATGGGACAACATGTATGGCTGGGGACGCATCAACCTCGAAAGGGCCCTTGAGAACATCCCCGCCCAGTCCGCCGAATTGCGGGTCACTATCACCGAGCCCAATACCACCGGCCCCGTCGTCGTCAACGAGCCGTTCGTGCTCGCGGCCGATATCGAGTGCTTTGGAGGCGACGGCTGCGGACACGTCATCGTCCACGCGCAGCTCAGCCCCGGCTCGAACACCGACGCATTCCGCGACATCAACGACCTCACGCCGCTGCTGACGCTCGACAACAACCCCAACGATCTCGGCATTCTCAGCGGCTGCACCGTGGATACGGCCGTCCCGATGGTTTTTGACGCCGCCACCGGCTTCGACATCTCTGAGTCATCCTACGCCGTCACGCTCTCGCCCGCCGCCGCCGTCGTCGGATCGGTCAACCCGGGAACCTACAGCACCGGCGACCTTGAGCCCGGCGACGGTCTCGGCGCCATCGGCGAGGACGTCGAGCAGCTTTACGCCTTCACGCTGCCGCCCGGTAACATTCAGAAGATCAGCGTCCGCCTCGAGAACTATCTGGTCCTGCATTTCAACGAGATCGTCCTGTCCGGCTGGTACGTCTATACCTCCGACGCCGCGGGCAACAACCTGCACCTTATCGGCGATTGCATCCCGGCCGAGGGCGGCGGCGGCGAGCCCCAGCCCCCGGACTGCTGGTTCATCACCGAGGACCCCGCGGCCATCGCCGACCTCAACCCCGGCGCAACCAGTTACATCAAGCTCGTCTCCCACGACGTCGGCGACGACGACTGGCTGACCTTCAACGACATCGAGGTCATTGTCGAGTACATCCCGGACCCCGACAACGACACGGTCCACCGTTACACGCTCAAGTACGACCTTTCCGATGTGGACACCACCGCGGATCTGGGGTCGGCCTACCTGAGACTTCACATCAGCGGCCCGGCCCCCGACGCCATCGGCGAGCTCTACCTCATCGACCCGATCCTCTCGGCCACGGACGGCGCCGCCGCCCTCCACGAGGCCGGCGCGCCGGCGGACACGCGGCTGATCAATCC
>DSDB01000329.1 GCA_011057845.1 Phycisphaerales bacterium
CGGACGGCCGGGTCGTGCGGGTGCTCGATGCGGCCAAGGCGCGTGCGGCCGCCAGCGATCCGGCGGCGCAGGCCCTGTTGTCGGATAGCGCCATCGACGAACGCCACTCCATCGCCGCCCTGGACACGGGCAAGAGCCGCTCCGTTGCCGTCGGCCAGGCATATAGCAATGTCCGCACCCTGAATTTCGGCATGATGGGGGCGAAGGCCTACGAGCGGGTGTATACGATCGAGAAGGTCCAGGACGTCAACGGCGTGAAGTTGGCGCAGGTCCGGATGGAGGCGGTTCCTTCGACGCAGGGGGCCCAACAGATGGCATCGGAACAGACCGCCGCGTTTTTCGCGAAGATGTTCGACAACAAGGAGACTTACAACGGTTCGATGGAGTTCGATGTCGACGCCGGGACGGTCAGGCAATACACCGAGACGCTCAGCAGCGAGTGGATGGCCGTCGATCCGGCGGCTCCACCGGACCAGCAGCCGGATGCTCTGAAGATGACGGCCCTGCGCAACTACAGGATACAGAAGCTGGACTGAGGTCTCTTGATGCCTCGGATTCCAGGGCGAATGATATCGGCACGCTCAATTGAAAGGGATTACCATTGAGAACGGCCATGTGGACTATTGCGCTTGCCATGCTGCTGCCGGCTGTGGGATTCGCCGGGGAGCAGTCGCGGGCGGCCGAGCAATGCCTCTATCTGACGGCGGATTTCCAGGTGGGACAGACGTTGCGGTATCGGTTTGTGACGGACCGCACGGTGGATATCGACTGGGACCCCTCAGGCACGATGAGCCGGGGTCGGCAGGCCGACAGCAAGGTGACCGAATCGCTGGAAGTCGTCGTGGCGTATGAGCCGGTGGAGGTGGACCCTTACGGCCTGTCCACCATCAAGGCGACCTGCGAGAGCGTGAAGGCGGCCAGAAGCCGCAGCACGAGCGGCCGGGCCGGGCTGCGGGATGCGGCTGAGACGCTGGCGGGCAAGAGCTTCACGTTCACGGTGGACCCGGCGGGCCGGTTGGTTGATACATCGGCCCTCGATGCGCTGATCAAGGAGGCTGGCGACGCGGCCTTTCGTCCGACGACGGACACGTCCAGGGGGCGCATCAAGGAACCGGACATGATCGGCGATTTCACGGCCACGCAGTGGTTTCTGTACGACGCCATCGCCAGCGTCCCGAGCCCCTCGAAGGGGGTTGTCGTCGGGCAGAGTTGGAGCAGCCAACTGTCGATTCCCACGCCGATGGTCTCGCGTCAGGGCCGGGATGTCCGGTACACGCTCGGCGAGGTCCGTCCGAATCCGCAGGGACGTCTGGCGGTCATCAAGGAGGCCTTCAGCCTGGCCGAGTCGCCGCGAAGGGATTGGCCGATGCCCTATGTCGGCAGTTTTCAGGTCGCTGGAACCTTCGGGTTCCTGCGCGGGTACAAGTTCCTCAGTCTGGAAGGCACGGGCGAGCAGATATACAACCTCGACGCCGGCCGGCCCGATAGCTACAAGCACACGTACGTGCTCAAGGCCGAGGCGATGATGATGATTCCCCTGGGGCCGAACCCGCAACTGACGATTGACCAGACCATCACGATGAGCCGAGTGACGGACTGACCGCCGCCGTGCCATTGGAGCGTCCCGGCGCACCGGGCCAAAGATATATTCTGTACGGAGGTCTCCCAACCGTGGAACCGAAGAATCTCTGGGCGCCGTGGCGGATTCATTACATTCGGGAACTATCCCGCGAGGGCGGCTGCTTCCTCTGCGATATTCAGAAGGAGCCGGAGAAGGCCGACGAGAATCTCATCGTGTGGCGGACGGACCTGGGGGTGGTGGTCCTCAATCGCTATCCGTACAACAATGGGCACTTATTGGTCGCCCCTCTGCGGCATATCGCGGACGTGACCGACGCGACCGATGAGGAGCTGTTGCACCTGTTCAAGCTGGTGCGCGAGGCGCGAAAGGCGCTGGCCCTGACGGTCCATCCGCACGGCTTCAATATCGGGGCGAACCTGGGCCGCTGCGCCGGGGCGGGGCTGCCGGGGCATTTCCACATTCATATCGTGCCCCGCTGGGAGGGGGATACCAATTTCATGAGCGTTTGCAGCGATACGGACGTCATCAGTCAGAGCATGACGGAACTGCTGGGGATGCTCCGCGCGGCGAGCACGGAGCATGGTTTGCCGGCGTTGTAAGGGCACCTTGACGGAATCGGGCGATGATCGGCTGATATGGAGCAGGCGCGTTTGACATTCGGACATCTGGCCGTTGGGCTGGATAGCAGCCGGGGCCGGCAGTGCGCCGAGCCGCCGCATCCGTACCGCGACGATTTCGAGCGGGACCGGGACCGGATCATCCATTGCGGGGCGTTTCGACGGCTGGAAGGCAAGACGCAGGTCTTTACGCCGGGGCTGGACGACCACTACCGGACCCGCCTGACTCACAGCATTGAGGTGGCGCAGATCGGGCGGACGCTCGCCAGGGCCCTGGGCCTCAACGAAGCCCTGACCGAGGCGATCTGCCTGGCCCATGATCTGGGGCATGCGCCTTTCGGGCA
>DSDB01000155.1 GCA_011057845.1 Phycisphaerales bacterium
AATATCGTCGGCACGGACGTCGGCGACCATCAGGCTGATTGCCAACGTGAGTGATAGCTGCACAAGGCGAAGTCCTCTGTGCATCATGTTGTCCTCCTGCCTGGACAAGTATATGTTGACAATGCTCAACACCCGTGTGCACAGTCGCGCACGTAATCAAGACCGTGAAACATACACAGTGTACCAGAAACAGCGCTGTATTGTCAAGGACATTATCCGAATCGACACCGACGGTTCGGCCGTCACGCCGAACGGGGGAACTGGGGGATCTTCAGGAGTTCACCGCCCTTCAGGGCCGACTGGTGGGCGATGATTCCCGGCACGGTATAGGCGAGGGCCTCGTAGACGTCGATGGCCGGGCGGCGGTTGTGCGTGATGGCGTCGATGAACTCGTGCGTCAGGAACGGATGCGAGCCTTCATGGCCGCTATCGTGCCGCAGCGGCTCCGGGAGCATGTCGGTCTGCCAGTAGTGCGGTTGTTTGTATTGCTCGAACGCAGGGGCCTCGCGGGCAAACCCGGCATCATCGGTCTCCATCTGTTTGCCTGAGCGGACGATGACCGGGCCCAGGCCGTTGGGGTGCCCCGCGTAGAAACTCATCTTCGTGCCGATCCACTGCGCCCGCTCGACGCCGCGGTGCGCCCCCTTCCACCAGACGTTGACGCGAAAGGCATTGCCCCGGTCGGTGCGGAACATGGCCGACTCATTCCAGAAGGGATTGCCCCAGGCGTTGTCCCTGCAGATGGGGTCATCGTCGCCGTAGCCGTGGCAGACCACCTCCGTCAGCCGTTCACCCGTAACGCCGATCAACTGGCTGGTCGAATGGGTCGGGTAGTGCATCGGGGCCATGCCGTGCCGCCATGTCCGCTTGCCGTCCTGGAAGTACAGCACCTCCAGCCCCGCGTGCTGATACTCCGCCTCGCAGTAGTACAGGTCCCCGAACTTGCCCGCCTCATGGAACTTACGCGCCGACATCGTGGACTGCTGATAGTAACCGGTCTCGGCCATCATGTACGTCAGGCCGTACCGCCGCACCGTGTCGTGCAACTGCTCGGCCTGGTCCATCGTCGCCCACGCGGCGGGCACGGCGCTGATGGCGTGCTTGCCGTTACTCATCGCCAGCGCGACGTGCTGCACGTGGAGCGGCCCATCGGTGAACACCGCCACGGCGTCCAGCGTCTTATCCAGCACGAGTTCCTCGAGACGGTTGTACGCCTTCTCGCATCCGTATGTCCGTTGCAATGCCTTGCGCCGGTCCTCCCGCAGGTCGCTGACCGCCCCCACGATGCAATCCGGGTGTTGTCGCCACTGAAACGAGCATCCGAACCCGCCGCCCACGACGCCGATACGGACCTTCTTGGGGGCCGTATGGACCGCCAGGGCCCACTGGGGCACGGCCATCGCACCGGCGGCGGCGCCGGCGGTCTTGAGGAAATCGCGGCGGGACGCAGTGCTTGAGGCATTTGTGTTTGATCGTGTGCGCATGTCTATCCTCAGAGTCTTAAATCAAATATACATAGCAAAATGCAAAAAGTGTGACCGCTGCGTCGAGCCGGGACCGGCCTTCTTGCTTTGTCGTTTTGCTATTGGCTACTTGCCATTTGATCTTACCCCATGCGGCCGGCGTTCCCTGCAAACAAATCCGTGATAATCCGTGTCAATCCGTGGTTAATCGAGTGTTTTGATGAAGATGTTGGCGAATTGAATCGGGTCGCCGTGGTGCTGCAATGCAATGGGGCCCCTGGCGGGCATGCCGGGCAGGCGGGCCTCGTCAATCACGGTCTTTCCGTTGAGCACCACCGTCACCACGTCGCCGACGGCCGTGATCTCGAAGCGGTTCCACTGCCCCGGCGGATTGTCGGCCTTCAGCAGCGGCGTGGCGGCCTTGCGGACCTCGGCGGGCATACTCTCATCCGTGCGGTAGCCCCATATCTCGCCGGACCCGCACGGCCAATTCCAGATATTGATCTGGCTCTTGTCCCTGCCGCGGATGTAGATGCCGCTGTCGCCGGCGTCCTTGACGGTAGCCGTCTTCGGCGTGCCGTCGGGCCCTACGACCTGCCGGCCGTCCGGGCCAATCACGGGAACCTCCGCATCCACCGGCCCGCGCGGCTGGCGCCAATCCACGATGAGCGTGAAATTGCCGTATTCCTTCTGTGTCCAGAGGTGCTTGTCCGGCGCCTCGCTGCGGCCGTCATAATCCAGCACCCAGTCCTTGGCCGTCCAGTGGCCCTCGTGGCCCGGCTCGGCCTTCCAGCCCCGCAGGTCCAGCCCGTTATACAGGCTCTTGAACCCCTCATCGGCGGCCGCCACCATCTCCGCCGGGGGACTCGAGGACGGCAGCTCCGTAATGCGGATGTTGCGATAATGCACCAGCCCCCCCTCGCTCTCCAGGCAGATATAGCCCTTTCGCGGATTGGCCTCGAAGGCCCGCGTTACGACCTCGCCGTTGACCGCCAGGCTGATGGCCCCGTCGCGGCTCTCGACGCGGTAGTGATTCCACTGGCCCGCGGGCTTGGCCCGTCGCTGCGTCGGTAG
>DSDB01000450.1 GCA_011057845.1 Phycisphaerales bacterium
CCGAACTGGGTCTGCGGGTTCAACGCCGACTCGGTTGCCAGGACCTGCCCGTCGACCATCCGCACCAGTTTGAGCACAACCGTCGTCGTGCCCACATCCACCGCGGCGCCCAGCACCTGCTCAGGTGTGGTCTGGCCGGCGTATCGCCGGTAGACATCAGGCTCGACGGTGTTTCCGGCATGGCGGCCCTCTTCCAGGATGCGATGTTCCAGGAAGCGAGATTCAGCCGGTACGAGCACCTCCATATCCCGATCCACGAGGCACTGACACGCCAACACCGTCCGGCGTTGCGGCAGGAGCATCACCCGGCACTTGCCACACGTACCCATACCCCCGCAGGCCGCTTCCAGGATAATCCCCGCCTTTCCCGCCGCCTCCAGAAGGGTCGCCCCCCGGTGTATCGACACGGCAGTTCCTTCAGGCTGGAACGTGATGCAGTAGTGCTCCATCTACCCATTCCGCGTTTCACGGTACGGTACAAAGCGCAAGTTCAGCGCAAAATCGTCGCTCGGCAGGCAGAAACCACTTAGCTGATCTTGTGCCGGATCTTCCAGCGGGCACGCCTCTTCTTGCTACCCACCTTGCGTCTACGCCTGGATTTGGCCATGTACTTCTCCGAAAAACGCGTTGCAAAACAGACATCCGGCGTTACTTCCGGACCCAAAACTTGTATACTAGTACAAGACAGGTTATCTGTAAACTGGAAAATACACAAGTGGCGGCAAAATCAGTCCTGTCCGGACATCGCCGGCCTCCTACCCTCGTCCCGCCGACGCGACCGGACCCGGACCCCGTCATATTGCCCGAGGTGCCCAATGATTCAGTGCAAAGACTGTGAGTTCTTCCGAAGAGACCCCAGCGGCCGGCCGGAATTCGCCTGCGACCCCTTCAGCACGATCAAGGAGCCGGAATGCCTCGCCAAACTCCAGCTCATCAGCCTCAACCGCCTCGTCGCCGGTTACGCCCGGATGCTCCAGTGGTACGACCAGCTTGCCCCCTTACAGAGCAAGCTCTTCAAGTACATGCAACGGGAAATCGACGACATCGACGAGTCTGATCGCTGGAAGCTGGAAGACGACCAGGACGGCGAAGACGGGCACTAGGGGCTCCTCGTGGCCGGGTCTTGACGGACCAGAGCATGATATTATCTGACTTCACACGCCGCTGTGACCCCGTTGGGATGGCTACCCGGTACAAATTCTGCAATAAACACGCCTTAACGGCCGTCTGAACCTGTGAAAATAGCTAAACATGGCAGGACGCGAAGACTTAGAGCGTATACTTGCCGGCTGTAGAAAGGGCGACCCGGATTGTTTTGCCCGGCTGGTCGACGACTACGGCAGTCGTTGTTTCGGGTATTTCTATCGTCTGACCGGCAACCGCGACGTCAGCGAGGACCTGCTCAGCGAGCTATTTGTAAGGTTGGTGGAGAAGATCGGCACATACAACGGCGGCTCATTCGAGAGTTGGCTCTTCAAGATCGCCGCCAATATTTTCCACGATCATCTCCGAGCCAAGCAGCGGCGCAAGAAACTGATGGAGTCGCACGCTGAGAACCTGGAGGCGGACCACCACGGATCGGCCGCCATCACGGACGACCGGCTCGATAAGCTTCAGACCCAGCTTGCCAGGCTGGACGACGACACGCGCGAATTGATTATGTTGCGGTTCTATGGTCAACTGAGTTTCAAGGAAATCGCGGCGATGCGGCCCGAACCTATCGGCACGACGCTTTCGAAGATGCACCGCGGACTTAAGAAACTGCGGGAATGGATGGAGTAGACGACGATGAATGCTCCGAACGACAATGAGTTGAGGTCCTTACTGGAGGGCTTCTACAATTCCGAGCAGGTCGAAGCCGGTCTCGATGATTTTGAGAACGGCCGCAAGTTGTTTGTCCAGAACCCCGCCCCGGCTCCTTCACGCGAGGCCCTGGCTGGCGTCAAGGCCGATGTTCGCCGAGCATTGGCCCGGCGTCATCACAGCCAAACCGTCCGGCGCATTGCCTTTGGCGCTTCTATCGCCGCGGCCGCCGTCCTGGCTGTCGCCGTCCGCGTGGGCCTGCTCGAAACGGCCCCGCTGATGCCCCCCGGCACCATGGCCGCCGCGATGATCCCCGCATCGTTCTGGGAAGGCCACGATGTGACTGTTTCCGACCCCAGCCTCGCCTACTTCGCGGCCGAAATCGAGCAGATCGAAAACGAACTGGCCTCGCTCCATTCCGGCGGCAAGCACCGCAGCGGCGAGGCCGCCGTCACGGAGCTGGAAGTGGAATTCATCGACATCCAAGGAGACTTCTGGAAGGGATGATGGCATGAACCGGCATCGTGTGGCAGCGATCTTCTTTGTGGCAGCCCTTACCATCGCGGTCTCTGGTCCGAGGGTCCGCGCGCAGATGCGTCCCGACGGCAACGATGCCGGCATCTGGAGCGGCGACGAGACCCGAAGTTCGGCCAGACGGTTTGAACTGACCGACGAAGAAGTCAAGAGCCTGATGGAGCAGATTAAGAAGAACGATCCCGCCAAGGCCGCCGA
>DSDB01000255.1 GCA_011057845.1 Phycisphaerales bacterium
CAAATCCGGCCTGACAGCCTGCCCATCCCATTGCCTCACAGCCCCCCCAATGAACGGTCCAGGACGCCATGACGGCCGGCTTTGCGGCCCCGGCGGACGCAATCGTAAGCAGGGGGTTGAACCGCCCCGGCAATTCTGCTATTATACCGGAGTAGTGTAGTGGCCGAGGCGGCTTGAGCACCCGTCTCAGCCCAACTCGGAGCTCTTACAAGTGAAGGAGGAGCATCATGGCACGCACATCGTCTTTGATCCTGTCTGTCCTGCTGGTGGTCTGCGTCGCATCGCCTGCCCGCACCGACCTGATTGTCGCCGAGCAACTGCTCGTGGACCTTGATGTCCAGACCCTCAACTACGGCCCGGTCACGGGCGCCTGGACCAACGCCGGAACGCTGGGAGACTTCACGCCCAGCGGCCAGCCGGTCGTCGAGGACGTCGCCGGCGTCAAGACCGTCACTTTTAACGGCGCCAACTGGTTCAATGGACCGGCGTCCCCGGCGGGCATCACCGGCGCGGGCACCAGGACCATTGAGGTCTGGGCCCTGAATCCCGCACTGCCCGCCGAGGAGACCATGGTCTCGTGGTCCCGTCGCGGCGGCCCGGACGGCACGAACATGTCCTTCAACTACGGCAACGACACCCGCTGGGGGGCCGTCGGACACTGGGGCGGCGACACGCATGACATGGGCTGGTGGGGCGCAAACGCCCCGGCCCCGGCCGCCGGCGACTGGTGGCATCTTGCCTACACGTATGATGGCGCATCCGCCCGCGTCTACGTCAATGGCGTCCAGGAGAGCATCCGCACCATCGCCATCAACACCCACGCGGGCAACATCATCCGCGTGGGCGCCCAGGCGGACAACGCCGGCACCGGAGCCACTTTCATGTTCACCGGCTCGATCGCCCAGGTCCGCATCCACGACGGCGCCCTGACAGCCGCGCAGGTGATGAACAACTATCGCTGGAGCGCGCCGAGGAACGCATGGAAGCCCAACCCGGCCGATCAGGACACGGTTCAACAGGTCGCCTTGTTGCTGAGTTGGCGGGCCGGGGCGTTTGCCGCCGAGCATCACGTCTATCTCAGCGACAACGCGGCCGCCGTCGCGGCCGGAACCGCCGCCGCCGATAGAGGGGTTATGTCGGACATCGGGTATTTTGCCATCGGGCTGGTCCCCGGCACGACCTATTACTGGCGCGTGGACGAGGTCAACGACACGCATCCACAGAGCCCCTGGGTCGGCGGCGTCTGGAGTTTCACGGTCGCCTCGGACAAGGCCTATCAACCGAGTCCCCCCGACGGCGCCGTCAACGTGCCCACCAGCGCCAAGCTCTCCTGGCAGCCCGGCATCAATATGCTCGCCAACCGGGTATACTTCGGGACCGACTACAGCACGGTTCTCAATTCCACGACGCCGCAAACCACCCTCCAGACCAATACCTGGACTCCACCCGCACTGGCGAAAGGCGCCACGTACTACTGGCGCATCGACACGGTCAATCAGTCGATGCAAACCATAAAAGGCGACGTCTGGAGTTTCACGACCTTGCCCGACATCCCTGTCAGCGACCCCAATCTCGTGGGGTGGTGGAAGTTCGACGAGGGCTTCGGCAGCGTGGCGGTTGACTGGTCCGGACACGACAGACATGCCGCCATCCTGGGAGGCACGACGTGGGTGGGCGGCTATTACGACGGGGCCCTGAGCCTCGATGGCGTCAACGGATACGTGGACCTGCCCATCGACGCCGTCATGGCGACGCTCAATGGAATCACGGTTGCCGGATGGGTTAATTTCGACAACGCCGGGGGGGCATGGCAGCGCATTATCGACTTCGGCAACAGCGACGCCTCGCAGTACCTGTTCCTTTGCCCGCGCACCGGAACAGCCGGGCCTATGCGTCTGGCGATCACCACGGCCGGGGGAGGAGGCGAGTCGCTGATTGAGACAACGAGCACGCTGGCCGGTGGTTGGCATCATGTCGCCGCCGTCGTCGGCCAGGCGGATATGCAGTTGTATGTCGATGGCGTTTTGGCCGTGTCCGGCTCCACCGCCACGCCGATGAGCGCCCTGGGGACCACGGCGAACAACTGGCTGGGACGCTCTCAATACGCCGCCGACGGGTACCTCAGCGGCGACCTTGACGACTTCCGCATCTACGACTATGCCATGACCGCCCAGGAGATTCCTCAGGCCATGCGAGGAGACCCATTGCTGGCATGGAACCCGCAACCGGGCAACGGCGCTTCGGTGACTATCGACCAGGTTACATCGATCTCGTGGATGGCCGGCGATTTGGCCGTGCAGCACGACGTCTATTTCGGTGTGGATGCATCCGCCGTAGCCAACGCAACAACCACAACAGCCGGCATCTACAAGGGCCGTCAGACAGGCACAACCTATGCGGCGGGCCTGGAGATGGGCCGGACCTACTATTGGCGGATCGACGAGGTCAACAGCGATTCGACCATTACTAAGGGGCGGGTCTGGAGTTTCACCGTACTCGATTACCTCATCGTCGACGACTTTGAGTCCTACGGC
>DSDB01000313.1 GCA_011057845.1 Phycisphaerales bacterium
GCCCCGATGGCCGGCCGGCTGCCCCGCGCTCCGCCAATAAAAAGACGCATACTCATTTCTCCGTCAGCACCCAGACGCCATCCCACGACGCGGGAGGATCGGCCCGCAGCGACATACATCGCCGCAGGTACAACCCCGCCGTCGGGTCGTCCGGCAGTTGCTCAAAAACACGAATCGCCTCATCGAATCGCCCTTGCCGGAAGTGCTCCAGTCCCTCGGCGAAGGCGTCCCAGCCGGCCGGGGCGGCTTCCCCGGCCAATCCGGCCAGTTCATACACGGCCACGGCGCTCTTGCGGCCAACCACGCGCAGGTCCGCCAGCTTGCGACCCGTAAAGGCGGCGGACACCCGGCTCCACGTGCTGTCTGAGACCATCGTCTCGGTGGCGAACGCCTTGTTGGCGCCCTCCAGACGCGACGCCAGATTGGCCGCATCGCCGAGAATCGTGTAGTTGAACCGCTTGCGGGAGCCCATGTTGCCGACGACGACATCGCCGGTGTTGATACCCACCCGCATTCGCAGCGCCGCGCCGGTGTTCTTTGCGTACTCGTCGCGCAGTTGGGCCAGCCGCCGCTGACAGCGCAATGCCGCCCGACAGGCCCGTACAGCGTGGTCCGGCTGCTCCAGCGGCGCGTTCCAAAAGGCAATGATCGCGTCGCCCTCATACTTGTCCAGCGTACCGCCCTCCTCCATGATGATATCGGTCATCTCGCTGAGGTAGTCGTTCAGCAGGGCTGTCAGTTCGACCGGGCCCAGCTTTTCGCTGAACGTCGAGAACCCGGCCAGATCCGTGAACATGATGGTCAACTCGCGTTTCTCGCCGCCGAGCTGAAGATGGTCGGGGTCGCGCAATATCTTCTCGATGACCTCGCCGCTGAGATAGTGCCGGAATGCCTGCTTGATGAACGCCTTTTGACGCCCCTCGGCCCAGTAGTTCATCGCCAGTGCCCCGACCAACCCGAAGGCGGCGGACAGCTCGTGCACGGCGACCGGCCACCACCACCCCCTGTCATACGCCGCAAAGCCCGCACCCAGGGGCAACCCCAGCCAGCCCATCGCGAGCGGCACGGCCTGCCACCATCGCCCGGCGTAAGTCAGGCAGACCGCCGCCCCGACGGCCGTAGCGATGACACCCAGTATTACGGCCTGCCGTGTCGCGTCCGCCATGAAGCTGTCGGTAATCAGGTTGTCGACGAAGGTCGTATGTAGCACCACGCCGGGGCACTTGGGGTTCACCGGCGTCGGACGCAAGTCCAGCAGCGCCGGCGCGCTGCACCCAACAAACACATAGCAGTCCTTGAACACCTCCGGCGAGACCGTGGGGGTCTCGCCCTCACGCAACCGCAGCTCCGATTGGACAATCGCCGCCGCGGAAAACGCCTCCGGCAGCCCCCCGACGCCTTTGAACCGCAATATGGTGTTGCCTTGCGCGTCCAGCGGAATGCGGCTCTCGCCGACGTCCAGCTTTCTGCCCGATACGCTGACAGAAGCGGACTGGCCCTGGGTCGTCAGCCACGCCACCAGACCCAGCGCGGGCATATCGGAGCCGTCAAACCGCCGAAACGGCGATATCCGTCTGAAAACGCCGTCGCCGTCCGGCAGACCCGCCACATGCCCCACGGCCGCGGCCCCGGCGGCGATCTCCTCAACCGGAAACACCAGGTTCTGTGACTCGGCGATAAAAGCCACATCGACGTTCAGCGCCGAGCGCGGCACATACGGTGGCCAGGCGCCTTGCCCGGCCGCCGGTACAGCGCCCAGCACCGCCGGCACACCCTCCCGTAAGGCCTCGCCCATTGCCTCATCGTCGCTGACCCCGTAGACCGACGGCTCGGTATAGAGCATATCCAGAGCCAGCACCCTCGCCCCGCCACGCTTGCAGAAAGCCGCCATCGCCCCATAGACCTCTCGCGGCCACGGCCATGCCCAGCTATTCTCCCGCTGGCCCCAGTCCAGGCTGGCCTGGTCCAGAAGGACGAGCTTGACCTGCGCCGACGGCGTTTCTCGCTGTGAGAAGAACCGGGCGCGCCACGCCCATATCGGCCCCTCCAACGATTCCAGCCACCCCGGCAACCACACGAGCACGGCCAACATGCCGGCGACAAGGCCGACGCTTACACCTCGCAGACACTTGCCACCCTGCTTGAACATGTGATTCTTCCGCTTGCATGAATCGGTCTACTGGCCCGCGATGACCGGCATCATGGCGTTGACAAAACGCTGCCGGCGGACCTCATCGGCCACCGGACCGGTATCCCTGACGATCTTGCGAAGCCCGTCGGCCCGGCTCTTGGCCGATGGGTGCGTCTTGTCGAATCCAAGTCCTCGCGACCGGCCGAGCTGCTTGTCCATGCGGTTGAGCATCGTGATGATGGATCGATCCGGATAGCCGGCCCGCCGCAACAGCCTGACCGCCGCGGCATCGGCCTCCTGCTCCTGCTTGCGGGAGTAGCCCTTGCTCAGCAGGGTCGTGGCGATATCCTGGACCGACGCCTCAAACGTCTGCGTCAGGGAGACCAACTGCTCATTGCC
>DSDB01000128.1 GCA_011057845.1 Phycisphaerales bacterium
CCCTACCAGTCCCGGTGGCTCAACCGCTTCTACATCGCCGTCGAGCGGGCGGCGGCCAAACGCACCGATTTCTTCATCAGCGTCGCCGACGCCATGACGGCCCAGTCGCTGGCCGCCGGCATCGGCCGGGCCGACCGGTACACCACCGCCTACTCCGCCATGGATGAAGCGGCCTTTATGACACCCATCCCGCAATCGCAGCGCGACGCTTTCCGCGACAAGTACAGCATCCCGCATGACACCGTCGTCCTGGTCACCATCGCCCGGCTGTTCATGCTCAAAGGCCACGACTACATCATCGAATCCGCCAAGACCCTTGCCCGGCGCCACCCCAACGCCCTGTGGCTGTTTGTCGGCGACGGCAATCTGAGCGACGCCTATAAACAGCAGGTCAAGACCCTTGGCCTGGCCGACCGCTTCCGCTTCACCGGGCTGCTGCCCACGACCGCCATCCCCCTGGCTGTCCAGTCTTCGGATATCCTGGTTCACTGTTCACTGCGAGAAGGTCTCGCACGAGCGCTGCCCCAGGCGATGCTCTGCTCCAGACCCGCGATCAGCTTCGACGTGGACGGCGCCCGCGAAGTCGTCAACGAAAATACCGGTCGACTCATACCCCCCAAAGACGTCGCCCAACTCGTTCAGGCCTGCTCCGAGCTCATCCCCGATGAAGCCCTCCGAACCCGCCTCGGCCGACAAGCCCAGGCCTCGGTAAAGACTCAATTCGCCCCCGATACCATGGTAGACGTCATCGAAAACGTCTACCGAAAACTCATGACGTAATCCCGTCCCCCGGCATGTCATGCCGAGTCCAGGCGCACCGAGAACGCACCTGACTCATGAATACATGTTTATACCGCAATCACCCACGACCCATGAAGTGACTTGTCATTCCTGCGCAGGCAGGAATCCAGTACGATATGAAGTTGCCCCAGTGTCATCGTTCTCGCCCACTATTCTCGAAACACATTTCCGAATTCCGGTTATTCAGGAAGTCGAATTTGTTTCGAATTTCGTGCTTGGAGATTCGTGTTTGTCCTTACTCTCCCGACTTCCCACAAAGCGCATCGGCAACGCGCTTGAGCTTTGCCATGATCGTCTCGCTGAACAGTCCCGATAACGACGCGAGGGCCACGAATCCATAGACCCCCGCGGGCCCGGCCGGACCCGGCGCGAACAGCGCCCGCGCCACGAAGTACAGCGCCGGCGCCAGGGCCGCGCCGATGAACGGCCGCCCGATGTAGTACATGACCCACTTGCGCGTTAGTTCCCCCGTCCCCACATACCACGCAAACGACCGAAGCGCGTGCACCTGCGCCCCAATCGCCCCGGCGAAGACCACCAGCAGCAGCAACCGCGTCTCGTCGCAGAGCCGAAACGCCCAGAACAGCTTCTTGACCGCATCCCCGGAATCCTCCGATCCCGAAGCGGGCCACACATGGGCGAGCATGAAAATCAGAATCCCCATCACGGCCAGCATCCAGCCGGCCACCGGTAATGTCACCAGCACCCCCGCCCGTTCATGAGACCCATTCGGGCCGGAAACCGACCTGCGTTTGCTGTTCGATTTCGCCATCGATCCGCCTTTCACACACAAGCCGAAGCAAAAACGACGGAGCAGGGGGACTGACGAGGCCGAAACCTCTGCCGCCACTTCCCTGTGCCCTGCTCGGCCGGTGTATCCATCCAATAGCCGCAAAGATCGTATACACCCGACTCGCGTTTGGCAAGACATTTCCAGCCGTCCACGCCCGCGCCGCCGCCGTCAACCCCCTCGACAAACGCCTGTTTTCGCCATCGGCGCAAATGCCGATTTCGATGTTATCGGGCGATCCGTAAGGCAAAAAAATCAAAGAAAAATCACACGCCGGCCGCATGGAGCCCGCCAGACTCGACGGCAAGACAAACCGGCTCGCCTACGAGAGGCCAACAGGGTATACTGAGCGATGAACCTATCGTGTCTATGGATCTTGGACGCGACAAAACGGTCGGCAAGGTTATCTCTCGACTGGCGGCCGGGCAGGGGCCGGTGAACGTCGAAGGGACGTGGGGGTCCTTTGCGCGCCTGCTGAGCGCCCACGTCGGGCGGACGCTGGGTCGGCCGATCCTGCACATCTGTCCGCACATCGACGACGCCGACAAGGCCGCCGACGATCTGCACACCTTCAGCGGACAGCGGATCGACACACTGCCCGCGTGGGAAGGCATGGAGGACCTCGCCGACGCCACGGACGAGATCCGGGCCGAGCGGCTTCGTCTGGTCTCGACCTGCGTTGATGCAGGCGATCATCGGAGAGAACCGCCGATGATCACTGCATCGGTCCAGGCGTTGTGCCAGCCCGTGCCGGCGCCTCGGGCCATTGCCGAAGGATCGCTTGAGCTGGCGGTTGACGCCGACCGCAGCCTGGAGTCGCTTACGGGCTGGCTCGTCGACAACGGATTCGAGCGGGTCGAACAGATCGATTTGCCCGGCCAGTTCGCGCGTCGCGGCGGGATCATCGACATCTATGCGCCACTCATGCGGCGGTGGGA
>DSDB01000234.1 GCA_011057845.1 Phycisphaerales bacterium
ACCGGCGACGTGGATTGGAGCTGGGATTACCACATCATGATCAACGAGTTCCGCCGCCACCCCAAGTGCTGCGGCTGGCTCTATACCGAGCACCACGACGTCATCAACGAATGGAACGGCTATTGGCGGTACGACCGGTCGGAGAAATACACCGGGATGGAGGAACTGGCCGCCGGGATGAGCCTGCGCGACCTGCACGGTGCGTTCTATATCGCCGGCGAGCGTGAATTGTGCCGGGATGTGGCCTGCGGGCAGGAAGTGGAAGTGCCGCTTTATGCGTCGTTTATGACGGACGAACCGGTCGGCTCGCAGTTGCGCCTGGAGATGATGCTCTACGGCTGGGACCGTCTGGGCGCCAGGCAATTCCACTGGCGCGGGGCCCGGTCCGTGCCATACAAGCCCTGGATGAACGAGGAATTGCCCGCGCAATCCGTCAAGATGCCGGATGAGCCGGGCCTGGCGGTCCTGCAGTGGGTCCTCAAGGACGCCGGCGGGCGGATCCTGCATCGCAACTTCACGACCTACGTGGTGGGCGAGGCCCCCGCGCCGCGGGACCAGACCGTGCGATCCGGCGGTTCAAACCTGCGTGTCGTGCGTTTTGGCCCGGCAAGCTTCACCCAGGCCCAATGGTCGCTCAAGCAGTGGAATATCCTGGACGGGCTGAAGGTCAACGGCGCCGGGTACGGCTACTTCCAGTACGAGGTGCCCTGGCCGGCGGACCTGAAGCCCGCCGACATCGAGCAGGCGAATATCCGCATGGAACTATCGGCCAAGCAACTGTTCGGCAAAGACCGTGAAGGCGCCGCCAAACAGGAGGGCGATTTCATGCGGGGCAAGGGCACGCACGACCCGAGCCTGAATCCCAACGCCTATCCCATGACCGACGAGACGCGCTTTCCCAGCGCCGTCCGCATCCGGATCATGGGTGAGGCCGTCGGCGTGTTTGAGCTGCCCGATGACAGCGCCGACCATCGCGGCATCCTCTCGTGGCATAGCCAGAAGCGGGACCGCCGCCTGCGCGAGGCCGGTTCGTATGGTTACCTCGTAGACGCGGCGATCCCGACCGGGGCCCTCACGCGGGCGGCTGAGGGCGGCAAGCTCATCATCCGTCTGGAGGTGGATGACTCCCTGCCGGGCGGGCTGGCGGTCTACGGCGAACGGTTTGGCCGGTATCCAATGGATCCGACGATGGTGTTGACGCTCAAGCATTAGGGTGTGCAACGTGTGGCACGCACGGTCTCTCGCGGGGTATTGACGTCCATACGGGGATCAGCGTCCGCGTGGGCAAGAACGACGTTTGCCTACCCTACGTGTTTGGCGGCCGGTTCGATCGGGCCGGGTATGTGGCAAGGGCTCCCCCGCGGAATACGAAATACGAACGACGACATACGACATACGGCTACGTCCGGGCGGATCGGGCGTACCGGCGTCGGTCGCCTTCGCGCAGGAGCCGTTTGCGGATGCGGATGGACCGGGGACAGACCTCGACGAGTTCATCCTCCTGGATGTATTCGAGGGCCAGTTCGAGACTCATCTTTCTGGCCGGACGAACGCGGGCGGCGTCGTCCTTGCCCGCGGCGCGGACGTTTGTGAGTTGCTTGGCCTTGACGGCGTTGACGCCGATGTCGTTGTCCTTGCAATGCTCGCCGACGACCTGGCCCTCGTAGACCTGTTCGCCCGGTTCGACAAAGAAGAAGCCGCGGTCGTAGAGGGCGTCCAGCGCGTAAGCGGTGACCTGTCCGGTATGGGTGGCGATCAG
Source organism: Phycisphaerales bacterium (assembly GCA_011057845.1). Taxonomy (GTDB): domain Bacteria; phylum Planctomycetota; class Phycisphaerae; order Sedimentisphaerales; family Anaerobacaceae; genus UBA2266. The sequence continues at coordinate 1,760 of DSDB01000234.1, forward strand.
AACGCCCGCTTTTCGCTGTGGGATGGCCCCTCGCATAAGTTCGTATCGTTCGAAGGCATGGTGCATGACGGCCCGGCCGGCGGTGGCGTTGAGCACCCGTGCGTGCAGCCCGAACAGGCCCCGGGAGGGGACCATGAATTCCATGTGTACGAAGTCGTCGGCCCCGGTTTTGGCGTCGATCTTGATGACTTCGCTGCGGCGGTCGCCGAGGAGGCTCATCACCGCACTCTGGCAATCGTAGGGACAATCCACCGCCAGTATTTCGATAGGTTCGTGCCGCCGGCCCTCGACGACCCGCAGGATGACCTCGGGTTTGCCGACACACACCTCGTAGCCCTCCCGCCGCATATTCTCCAGGAGAATGCCCAGGTGCATCAGCCCGCGGCCGGAGACGCGGAACTCCTCGGGCGTCCGCCCCGGCTCGACGCGAAGCGCCACGTTCTGCTGGAGTTCCTTCTCCAGGCGTTCACCGATGTGACGGCTGGTGAGATACTTGCCGTCCTTGCCGGCGAACGGGCCGTCGTTGACGCGGAAGGTCATGGTCATGGTGGGTTCATCGACCGCCACGACCGCCAGACGGGAGGGTTTGTCGGCGCAGGCGATGGTGTCGCCAATTTCAATCGGGTCAAGGCCTGATATAGCGCAAATATCGCCGGCCAAGACGGTCGCCGTGCGTTTGCGTCCCAGGCCTTCAAACTGGTGGATGTGCATGACCTTCTGCTGGGTGTGCGATCCCCGGCGGTCGATGACCGTCACGACCTCGCCCTC
>DSDB01000340.1 GCA_011057845.1 Phycisphaerales bacterium
CAAAGGGGCCCTGGCCAAAACCTTCATCCGACTGTCCGGGCCCGGCTGGCTCCAGAGCGGCATAACGGTCGGCGGCGTGTCATTCTCATCGAGCCTGTTCCTGGGCGTGTTGACAGGCTACAACTTCCTATGGCTGCAACCGGTGGCGATGATCGTGGGAATCGTCATGCTGGCGGCGATTTCCTATATCACGCTTTCGACGGGCAAGCGGCCGCTCAGGGAGATCAATACACATGTGAGCCCCGTGCTGGGTTGGAGCTGGCTGCTGGCGTCGATGGCGGCGAACCTCGTTTGGTCGATGCCGCAGTTCACGCTGGCGACGCGGGCGGTTCAGCAGAACCTGCTGCCCAACGTTATCGGTCCGGATGTCGTGCCGGATCCGTGGGGCCGGGCGATCGTCGTCGGTTGCGTTCTTGTCATCTGTATCATCGTGACGATGTTCTACGGGGCCGGGGGGCGCGGCGCGAAGATATTCGAATTCATCATCAAGGGGATTGTCAGCCTGATTGTGTTGTGTTTCTTTGCGGTTGTGATCAAGCTGGCCTTCGAGGGGGCCGTGCCCTGCGGCAAGATCCTGCAGGGGCTGATCCCCGATCCTCGGTACTTCTTCAAGCCGGTCGAGACCTTCGCCCCCTACATCGCGGCGGTGGGGGAGGATTGCCGGGCCTTCTGGACGAACCTGATCGTCAACCAGCAGCGGGACGTGTTTATCGGCGGCGCCGCCGCCGCGGTGGGCATCAATATGACGTTCCTGTTTCCCTATTCGATGCTCCGCAAGGGCTGGGACAGGGAGTTCCGCGGCCTGGCGATATTCGACCTGTCCGCGGGCCTGTTCATACCGTTCGTCCTGGCCACGGGATTTGTGGTGGTGGCTTCGGCGTCGCGCTTCCATACGGTTCCGGCGCCCGGATTTGTGCCGGAGACGCCCGGCGGCCAGGTAACGGAGGCCGCGGCCCCCAACCTGGTGGGCCCGTACAATGATCTGCTGGCCCAGCGGGTGAAATTCGAGATGGGCGAGCAGGCTTTCTCGCGGCTTCTGGATCCCCAGAAGCAACAGCGGGCGTCTGAGTTGCCTCATGCGGACAAAGTCATGGCCGCCATGCTGGTCAAACGCGACAACTACAATATGGCCAAGGCGCTGGAGCCCCTGACGGGCAGTGTCATCGCACAGTACCTGTTCGGGCTGGGCGTGTTGGGGCTGGGCATCAGCGCCGCGACGATGCTGATGGCGATCAACGGGCTTTGCCTGTGTGAGATGCTCAACCGGCCGCTCAAGGGCTGGACCCAGCGGATTGGGATGCTGATGGTCTCCGTCGGCGCTATCGGGGCCATCGTCTGGAAGCAGCCGGCGCCGTGGCTGGCAATGCCCACGTCGGTGTTCTGCATCATCCTGATTCCCATCGCATATGTGACGTTCCTTCTGATGATGAACCAGAAGACCCTGATGGGCAACGACATGCCGCGCGGCGGAATGCGAGTGCTATGGAACGTCCTGATGATCATCACCGTGTCCGTGACGGTATTCATCAGCGGCTGGAGCCTGTGGTCGCGGCTGAAGTCGTGGAGCATACCCGTGGTCGCGGTCTTTATTGGGCTTGTGGTGGTGGTTCACTTCATCCGCAAGGGTCGGCGGGCGGCGGCATGACGAACACGCAGTGGCAACAACTGCTGGCGGTCATCGGCGGCGAGGTGCTCGATCCGCTGCCGACGGGGTTTATTATTGACAGTCCCTGGCTGCCGGGTTGGGCGGGTCTGTCGATCATGGACTACTATACATCGGAGCGGTCGTGGCTGGATGCGAATCTCCACGCGGTTCGCAGCTTCCCGGATACGTGGTTTCTGCCGGGCTTCTGGTCGGAATTTGGGATGTGCACGGAGCCGTCGGCGTTCGGGGCCCGGTGCCGCTGGTCGGAGAATGATTTCCCCCATGCCGACAAAGTCATCGGCCGCACCGAGGACATAGCGGACCTTACCAAACCGGACCCGGCGACGGACGGCCTGCTGCCGTTCGTGCTCAAGCGGCTGGAGCACGCCCAGGATCGCATCGCCGGCGCCGGCCACGCGATTCGGTTTGCGGTGGCGCGGGGGCCTCTGAATATCGCCTCGTTTCTGATGGGCGCCACCAAGTTCCTGATGGCCATTCGCACGGACCCGCAGCCGATAGCCCGGCTGCTGGAGACGATCACGGAGTTCACCGTGGACTGGCTGAGGCTGCAGAAGACCCGGTTTGACAGCATCGACGGGATTCTCATTCTCGATGACATCGTGGGGTTCCTCGGAGAGGAGGATTTTGAGGCGTCGGCGAAGCCCTATCTGGCGCGGATATTCAAGGCGTTTGAGGCGTCGGTGCGGTTCTTCCACAACGATGCCGGGGGCCTGGTGTGCGCGCCGCATCTGGCGGAGATGGGCGTGAACCTGTTCAATTTCAGCCACAACCACAGTCTGGGTCAGATGAAGGAATTGACCGGCGGCCAGGTGGCACTGCTGGGCAACATTCCGCCGCGGGATGTGCTGGCGTCGGG
>DSDB01000245.1 GCA_011057845.1 Phycisphaerales bacterium
AAGTCGTCGACGATGAGGTAGTTGGCCACGGTGAAGCGCCAGACGCGACCCTTGGTGATGGACGAGTCATTATTGACTTCGTCAATGCGCCAGTAGTACGTCATGCCCATGACAACCGCCGGATTGTATGTCGCGGCGGCCTGCCGACCCTTATAGACCCCGGGCTCGCCCACGTCGGCTGCTTCAACCATCGCCGCATCCGTACCGAAGTACACGTCGTGCTGCACGGCCGCGTCGCCCTTCGACCACGACATCTGCCGGGCCAGGTCAATGCTCACCGTCTGGCCGTTGGCCGGAGTCGGTCCGTAGGCCCGATTCGGGTTGCCTCGCATCACCAGCGCCACACCCGCCTGATCCAAAGCCTTGTCGTAGAGTCGGACGTCGTCCATCATGGCGTTTAGCGTGGTCTCGACGTCACCGTATGCCCCAACCCGCCACGTTATCGTGTCCAACGTGTTCAACACAGGCGACGGCGTATGCTGGTTCACAACCATGGCGTCGATGTAAATAGTCGTCTGTCCATTCTCGTGAACCTGCGCGAAGTGATGCCAGTCATTGAGCGTGTTGTAGGAGAAATCGCTGTCGGCCGAACCCCAGTACTGGACGCGCCATTGAGGCGACGCGCCGAGGGTCCGCAGACAGAAATTCTGTCCGTCGGCGCGGTTGCCACAGTCCCAGAGAGCGCCGTTGTTAAAGGCTCTCAGGTAGACCCAACCGGCCGCCGTTCTGTTGCGGTTGCCCCCAATCCCCAACGCCGACGGGGTCGCATTGGTCCGGACGTAATCACCGCTGCCGTCCAGGTCGATACCTCCCCCATCCACGGCTTCCAGGACCCACTGGGGGTCTCCGTGGAGCGTTCCGTGATTGCCGTGTCCGGACCAGTCCAAAGCGGTCAGGCCCGTGTCCTCGTCGAATGTGAACCAGACCTTGAGGTTCGGGTCGGTCACGGGGATAAACGGAATGGTTGTATAGGACCAGACATCGCCGGTGACGATATTGATACCATCGGTCGAATCGATGCGCCAATAGTAGGTTGTACCGTCGGCCTGGCCGGTAGGCGTGTATGCGGTGCCTCCGGTGGCCGTCTTCTGCACCAGGTTCGTTGGACTGGTGCCCATGAACACGTAGCTGGCCAGCGCACCCAAGCCGGGCTCCCAACTGAGGGGGGAGTTCTTGACGACGTTGACTGCGCCGTTGCTCGGCGTGGGTGAGGTTGCCTTGGTCGAGGCCACAGTGAAACTCCAGACGTCGCCCGTCCAGGGGCTGTCGGGATGTGTATCATTGACCTCGTCGATCCGCCAGTAGTACGTCGTCCCCTGGGTCAGACCCAGGGCGAAATAGGTGTTAGCTGCCTGCAGACCCTTGTCGGTCCCGCCGGCGCCGTTGGCCACGTCGGTGGCATTGGCGCCGAAATAGACGCGGTGCTCGGCCGCCAATAGACCCGCATCCCATTGAAGGACCGCGATGAGTGCTTCAACTCTGGCGCCGTCGCCCGGCTGCGGGTTTATCGCCTTCAGTGGCAGGAACTCGGCGACGCGGCGGACATCGGCAGCGCTGGGCTCGCCGCTTCTGTCCCATATTCGGATGAAGCCGCGATACGTATCCCCAGCCACGTAGTGCTTGACCCATGCGGCGGCGTGGCCTGCTCCATCGTCGGCCAGCTTGCGGTCGATATTGGCCACAAGAGACGGCCGCACCGAACCCCATGTCTGGGTCAACCCCCAGGAGCGGCCTTCGGACGTCAAGGTCACCGTGCGATTGCTGTCGCGCGGGGCCGCGGCCGCATTGAATCCGAGAATAGCCGCCGAACCCGCATCGCCCCAGGTTGTCTGGCCGCCGGCCGTTGTGCCCTGGTAGTAGAACGGAATATCCGCATACCAGACGATTTTTCCGCCCGCGTCGAGATAGCGACGCAGCGTACACGCCGCCGACATGGTCTCAGCCACCGTGCTCGGAACAATATCCCGGCAGAACACCACGACACTCAGCTTCTTGTCGGCGATGCGGGCGTCCATCCATGTCTTGAGTTGGTCGGCGTCCAAGATCGTATACCCGGCCGCCGCCAGACCATCCCGCACCGCGGTTCCGCCTCCCTGCCACGCCGTTGGAACCCGCGTGTCCCAGTAGGCCACCCGTTCCCATTCCAAGGCCTGCACGCTTGCAAGGCCGACAAGCAGTCCTATGAGGACCCCAAAGATGCAACGCTTACCCATGACAGCCTCCTTCCAAAGTAGTTAATGGTTTACATCGGATCCGCTGTCTCCCAACATCGCGAGCCGCTCCTGACTTGTCAGAACACTCCACAACTTCACAGCGTCCTCACAGAAACACGGACAGAGCCCCCGGGGCGCAATGCTGCCGGCCGGGAATCACCTGTTCAACAAAGGGTATTCTACCCCATCCCTCCCCCATCCGCAATCAAAAAATGCTTTATTATCGGCACAAGCCGCCCCCCTCGGCGGCGACAAATCCCCCCATATCCCCGAAAAACCGTCCGATGGGGCCTATCGCATCACCCA
>DSDB01000460.1 GCA_011057845.1 Phycisphaerales bacterium
AAACATAGCTGCGGGAGCAGCCGGTAGGGTGACTTGTCGGGGAAGCACCGGCGGCAACGCGGGGGATGGTCCTCGGTGCCGGGGATCGGGGCTGGACGGTGGGCACTTTTGCATCAGTTGCGCGGCTCCTATCATAACATGACCCACCAGGCAACGCATGCAAAAAGACCGACTATGAACAGTCAAGAGGGGAAGTGAATCGGCGGTAGGATTTCTCATTTCGCACGGTCCATGGTAGGTGGGCTCGGGAGGGGTCGACGTTATTTCGGCTTGCGGCGAGGCGAAGGGAAGTTGTGCTTGGGCGGACGTTTGCTGAATTGGCGTCGGTCGGTCAAGAGCCGCCAGACGACGCGGGCCAGGTGGCGGGCGACCACCACCAAGGCGTTGCTGTGGCCCTTGCCCTGGCGGCGGTGACGTTGATAGAGGCGACGGAAACAGGCATGTTTGCGGGTCACGACAAAGGCGGCAAGGTAGAGGGCTCGGCGGAGGGTGGGCGAGCCGCGTTTGCTGATTTTGCCGCGGCGGTTGATGGTGTCGCCCGAGCGGCGAGAACTGGGATCGAGGCCGGTGTAGGCGACGTACTGGTCCGCGGAGCGGAAGTCCTGGATGGGGTCGCTCTCGGCGTGAATCACGGCCACCAGTTTGGCGGTGATGCCCAGCGAGAACAGGGGCGATTGGAGTTCCTGAGCCCGCCGCTCGAGTTCCTCTTCGATGGCGGCGATTTGTTCGCGGAGCGATGCCAGGTAATCGAAGGCCAGGACGAGTTGTCGTGTGGCGACGTTCTCGGCCTGGCGCGTGCCAATGGACTGCTGGGCCACCTGGAGGAGGAGGTCGATGGTTTCCGGGGCGATCTTCTTGCGGCTGGCGGCGCGCAAGACCTCACGGACCTGGTCTTTCTGGGCGACGAGCTGGCTCGGGGCCAGGCCGATCTGCCGGATGAGTTCCTGGCCAGAGGTCAGGAAGGGCTTGCTGAGCACGTCGGCGTATTCGGGGAACACCCGGTCCACGAGGGTGTGGGCGAAACGTTCCATGTTGCCGGCGGCGCGGAGGAGCCTTTGGCGGTGCCGCACCCAGAGGCGGAGTTCGGCGGTCTTCTCGTCGGGCACGCGGGTAGCGCGAGCCTCGCCGGCCAGGACCAGCCGGGCGATGCCGGCGGAGTCGATGCGGTCGTTGTAGTTCTTGCGGATTTGGGAGCGGCTATGGGCGTTGGTCTGCAAGGGGTTGAGGACGACGCCCTCGTAGCCGCGTCGCTGGAGTTCGTAGTACAGACACATCCAGTAGTGGCCGGTGGCCTCCATGGCCACGAGCACCTTGCCCGGCGCGCCGGCCTTGCGAAGGACCTCTTTCTCCAGCAGGTCGATGCCCGCTCGGGTGTTGGGGAAGGAGGCCAGTTGTGCGACAAGTTCGCCTTGGGGTGTCAGGGCGGTGGCGGCATGTTTGCGTTTTCCGACGTCGATGCCGACCACCGTCCGGCCCTTGGCGAGGACGGGTTTTCCGGCTGGAGAGCGTTTGCGTTTCATGGGAGGGTTCCTTGGGTTGCAGGGTTGTCGTTTGGCGGAGCGGCGGGCAGGGGCCGCCGGCCCGAAGTCGAGGGAAGTTCATCGGGAAAGCGAAAGCACCTGATCCAAAACCTCGTGGGTGATGCGGGGCGTCCGGCGCGAGGCCGGTCCCAACCGACTCATGCGTGGCGTTCAGGCGACGGGTGGTTAAGAACGCGGGCCACATTCTTTCGGACGAAACGGAGTTCAAGGAGAGAGGCGTGGCGTCCCGCGTTGGATCGTGATGGTTCATGGTTGTACGGAGGAGACTTCCAGTTGTCGCAAGACCTTGCTGACGGCGGCGTGGAGTTCCGGGGAGAGCCGGTCCTGGGGCGGGCGTTGGACGGAAAGGACCTGGTAGCAGCCGTCGGGGTCGCCGTGGTGCCAGGGGCGGTAGGCGATGAGGTCCAATTCGGCCAATCTCGACCGCGCGTCCCAGAGCATGTGACGATCGAAGCAGGGGAGGGTTTTCTCGACGCGATCGAGCCGCCAACAGGAGAGCCCGCGTTGGTCGGCCGCCATGACGAGAAACAAGTACAGGCCGAGATCCTCGGGCCGGAGTTGCGGAAGGATGCCTTCGCTGCGAAGGCGATGGTCGATCCAGGCGAAGGATCGAGGAACAGTGCGCGTCCTTTGCGGCACCAGGAGCGGCAACGGCTTTTTGAGTGGCATAGCGTGGTCTCCGGTATGAGAACTGCGCGACGTGGGCGAGTTGCAAGGCCACTTGCCTCTTCGGCCACCAAGCGCGGCCGCGTTCAGGCCGACGCGCAGAGAATGCCCTGTACCAAACACGCCGATTTCGAGTCGCCTTGGAACTGGAAACACTCGCGCAATCATCCGCGCGGCGCGGCAGGGAAGAACAACCTCGGAAGGACATCCAATCAACAGAAGTAGAAGACAACTGTTATGCGCGCTTGTCCCGGGAAGTAGAACCGTATCCGCCTCCCCCGCGAGCGCCGGAAAACTCTTTATACGAGGAG
>DSDB01000304.1 GCA_011057845.1 Phycisphaerales bacterium
CAACGGCATCCTTAAGCCCGCGAGCCTCGTTGAGCCGCTCCTGCGCCTCATCGCGGCGTCGTTCGGCCGCTTCACGGGTCGCCTGGACCTGGTTGATCAGCTCGGAAGCGGCGTCGACATCGGCGGCCAGCAGACTCCGGGCGTGTTCGACGACGGCTGGTTCCAGGCCGACCCGCGCCGCGATAGCCAAGGCATTGCTGCTGCCCGGCGTGCCGATGAGCAGCTTGTAGGTCGGGCTGAGGGTCTCGCGGTCAAATTGCACCGATGCGTTTTGGGCGCGGCTGGTGCGATAGGCGTAGTTCTTCAGTTGCCCAAGGTGCGTGGTGGCGATGGCCCGGGCCTGACGGGCGAGCAGAGCATCGAGGAACGCCTCGGATAGGGCCGCACCCTCGGTGGGGTCGGTGCCGGCGCCCAGTTCGTCGAGCAGGACGAGGGTGTGGCTATTGGCTCCTTTAAGGATCGTCACGAGCTGGCGCATGTGGGCGGAAAAGGTGCTGAGGCTCTGCTGAACGCTCTGTTCATCGCCGATATCGGCGAATATCCGCGAGAACACACACACCTTGGAATCGGCGCGGACGGGCAAGTGCATCCCGCTCTGGGCCATGAGCGTCAGCAGGCCGACGGTCTTGAGCATGACGGTCTTGCCGCCGGTGTTGGGTCCGGTCACGAGCAGCAGGTCGAAGTCGCCGCCGAGGCGAACATCGATGGGGACCACGTCTCCAGCGGCCTCGGCCGGTTCGCAGCCTCGCCGACGACTGGCCAGACGCAGCAGCAGCGGATGCCTGGCCTGTCTGAGTTCAAAAGAGCAAGCGCCCTGGACCTCGGGGGCGGTCATTGCGTAGGCCACGCTGAATCGCGCCCGCGCGAAGGCCAGGTCCACAAACCCGAGCATTCGCACATTGGCCAGGATGCGGTCGCCGTCGTCGAGGACCATCCGCGTCAATTGGAACAGGATGCGGCCGATTTCCTTCTTCTCTTCGAAGAGGACATCCTCCAGTTCATTGCTCAGTTCGACGAGCGCATCGGGCTCGACGAAGAGCGTGGCGCCGCTGTTGGAGCGGTCCAGAACGGTCCCGTGAAGATGACCGCGGTAATTGGCCTTGATGGCGACGACCGGACGGCCGTGGCGCATCATGAAGTTGTCGTTTTCGATGGCCTTACGCATGGCCAGCGAGGAGACGATGGCCTCGAACCTGGCCCGAATCTGATGATGGATCCGTTCCATGGCGCGTCGGATGTCGCCGAGCTTTTCGGATGCCTCGTCGCAGACCCGCTTCTCTTCGTCGATGCAGCGGTTGATCTCGGCGACGAGCGGCTCGAAGCTGTCGAGACCACTGGCCATCGCCCGCAGACGGGGGAAGGTTGCCTCGTCCAGATCGCCGAGAAACTGGTGGAGGTTACCGGCGGTAGCCAGCGTGTCGCCGATTCGGGTAAGGTCTTCCGGTTCGAAGACGGTTTCCTTCTTGCCGAACCCCTCGATCAGCGGACGGATGTTGCACATTCCCGCCAGGGGCACGCGGACGCCTTCATCAAGCAGTCGCCGCAACTCGGTGGTCTCACCCATCCGGGCGGCAATCCATTCAAGATCGGCCGAAGGACGCAACTTCTCGGCAGCCGCCCGGCCGAGATCGCTGCTTGCGTAAGTCGCCAGCTCGCGTCGGACCTCGTCGAACTCCAACACCTCCAGCGTATGTTCATCAATTCGCCGGCGTCCCATCAATTCGGTCTCCATCGACCGGTGCGGCGTCCCATCGGCGGGCATTCGAATGGCCGGCAAGAGGCGCTTCACGCCACGTCCGCCAGGGCCCGGTTGATCCGCTCTATGGCCTCGTCGATCTCGGCGGAACTCTTGAAGCCGATCACAACCGCATCCACCAGCCCGCTCTGCATCGTGAACCGTATGGACTTCTCGCGGTCTTCGGCCTTGGTGAAGTCGCCGTCGCCGATGATCTTCATGCCGATGACGCCATGGCCGTTCTTGCGCATTTCCTTGATCTGCTTGATGACAGGCTCCACGGCAGAGACATCGCTGGGGGCATCCCACCGCTCCACCGGCGTATCCATGTGCGCGCCCTGGGGGTTGATCCGCACCAGATTCACGTCCACCCAGGGGAGCCTGGCCGCCAATGTAACGGCCGGCAGACTATGACACGACACCCCGTGCGCCCGGATGATCTTGTTCTCCTTGGCCTGTTCCATGGCGTCAAGGATACGTCGGCGTTCTTCATCCCAGGCAGCGGTCACCGTACAATGGGTCAGGAGACTGTCGATGTAGTCAACGCCCAGCTCCTTGCGGTATCGGTCGAGCACCTCCAGCGGGTTCTCCGGCGCGCCGGGCATCTTGGACTGTATAAACAGCTTGTCTCTGGGCAGGCCCTTGATGGCCTCTCGGACCATCTCGTGGGTCTGGTAGGAGTCGGCGGTGTCGATGTAGGTGATTCCCCGGTCGTAGGCGTAGCGGATGAGGCGGTTGAATCCATCCTGGCCAAGAGCTCGCTGGATGCTGCCCCCC
>DSDB01000009.1 GCA_011057845.1 Phycisphaerales bacterium
ATCCGCGGGCTGATCGAGTCGCAGGCCGAGGAGGGAGCGGCCTACATCGCCGTGAACCTGGATGCGTTCGGCGAATCGGACCCGCAGACGGCCGTCGAGATGATGAAGCAGTATGCCCGGATGGTGCGACAGTGGGGCCGGGGGGCGCCGGTGTGTGTCGATAGCAGCAACGACGATGTCCTGCTGGCGGGGCTCAAGACCTGGTACGAAACAAGCGAGACTGTGGCGCCGCCGCTGTTGAATTCCATCAAGACCTACACGATGGACCGGATGCTGCCGATCAAGGCGGATTACGATTTCGCGTTCATCGGGTTGCTCGTGGGCGAACATGCGGCATCCGGGCCGGGCGGTTCGCATTCGGTGGATGAGTTGTTGGCCATGGCCCGGCAGTTGTTCGATGCGGCGGTGGACAGGTACGGATTTGAGCCGGGTGAGATATTCTTTGATTCAACGGTCTTCCCGCTGGCGATCGACATGCCGATGGAGCCGGGCGTGCCGGGGTATACCTATCGGGCGTTTGAGACGATTCGGCGGATCAAGAACGACCCGCGGATGAAGCAGGCGCATTGTTCGCTGGGCGTGAGCAACAGCGTGCGGGATCTGCCGGGTCGAAGAGTGGGTGTATGCCGGGCGTATGTGGCCAAGGCGGTAGAGTACGGGTTGGACGCGGCGATTGTCAATACCGCCCACAAGTACGGCTCCGTCGAGCCGGCCGCCGAGTTGCTGGACCTGGTCGACGCCTTCGCCCGGCTGGATGGCTCAATGGAGCGGCTGAGCGTGGCGATGGAGCGGATGGGGCAGTTCTGCCGGGCCAACCGCAAGGATTCCTAAACCGCGGGCCTATTTGTTCTGACATGGGGAGGTAACCCCTGCCATAGGCAAGGGATGGTGTGGATTGACCGGCCGTAGCGCGTCTCGGTTTGTCTTTGACCGTCTGGGCTGGAGGGGCTATTCTTGGTGGTGTTGGCCGGATGGGTTGTGGGTCGGCGCGGCGGCGTCGGCCGGTCTGAAGGCGGTTGGCCATGGAGGCTCTTGCAATGCCGATGTATGCAATATTCGCCACGTGTGTCGTGGCGATTGGGGTTCTGGCGTTCTTCATCGGGCGCAGGCTCGCGCCGAAGGCCGGGGTCCAGTCCAAGACGACGACTTTTCTGATCAAGAGCATTCAGGCGATCGCGGAATTGGCGATTCTGGAGTATATCACCGAGGGTGTGACGGAGATCAAGGAGAAGCAGGCGAGCCTCCTGACGGTGCGGTGGAAGCGGGGGCTGCTGCGCTACACGGCCAAGCTGAAGGTGGGGTTCGATCTGGATCGGCTGGACTATCGGGTGGACGACCCGGCCCGCTCGATACGGATTGCGCTGCCGAGCCCGCGGATCCTGAGCTGCGAAATCTACAACCGCAAGTTCTACAAACTGCCGCTGGAGAAGGCGGAGAATGTCCCGTGGAAGGTGGATATTATCGCCGATTTCAGCTCGGATGAGGTGCTGGCGCTGGACGATGAGGCGCGGGCCAACGCCCTGAACAACGTCAAGGAGTTCTACGTGCTGGACCTGCTGCGGGACAAGACCCGGCTGGCGTTCAAGAAGATGTTCGCGCTGTCCTACCCGGACTACGAGACGGAGATTGCGATTACGGAGGAGGGTACGGCGTTGACTGAGGACGGACAGGACAGCGCGAACCGGCAGTTGCCGGGGCACGCGAAAGACGAGGGACGATAGACGAGGGACAAGAGGACGAAGCGATGGGGTGGACTCTGGCGCAGCTGACCTGCGAGGAACCGCATGAGACCCGTCAACCCGCCAGAGGCATGAAATCAGTGTCTTTGAGGGTTCTCGTCAGAGGGCGGCGATCTTTTGGGAGGCGTCGGTGATGAACAGCAGGCCGAACAGCAGCAGGGCCAGGCCGCAGACCCGCAGGACGGCCCGCTGGACGACCGGACCCAGGAGCACGGAGCCCTTGTGCCCGGCCCAGGACAGGGCCCAGAGCCAGACCAGGTCACACAACCAGTGGACGACGGCGAAAACGGCGAAGGCCCAGATGCCAAAGGCCCGGGCGTCGGTGGCAAGGGCCAGTCCGATGGTGGCCCACCAGAACAGGAAATAGGGGTTCCCGGCGGACAGGACGATGCCCGTGGTGATGGGGCCGCGGGTGGCGACGCCGGTAGCCTGGCTGTTGCCAGCGGAGACCGATTGGATCATGCCGACGGCCATCATCCAGAGGAAGCCCCCGCCGGCGATGCCGATGGCGATGCGGACGCCCGTCAGGCGGATGAGGGTGGACATGCCGAGCGTAATCAGGATAATCAGGGGAAACTCCACAATGCCGTGGCCGATGGCGATCAGGGCGCCGGCGTGGCGGTTCCTGGGGCCCATCGCCAGGGCGACGGCCGTGACCGGACCCGGCGCCATGACGCCCGACAGCGAGATACCGACGACCTTGGCGAGAAATGCGAGGATGGCCATGAGAGAATCCGTGGGTTGAGATGGCTGGACTTCGATCGAGCG
>DSDB01000031.1 GCA_011057845.1 Phycisphaerales bacterium
CCCTTGACGCCGGTGAAGTAGTCGTGGACCAGGCGGTAGAGTTTGATGGCCTGCTCGTGGGTTTCCTTGGCGTGCCACTTGTTGCGGTCGTCGCTCTCGACCAACGGCGTATAGACGACGGGAACGCCCTGGTCCTTGAGCCATTGCAGATTGGCGGCCATGCGGTCCATCTGCTTGTAGAAGTTACCCTTCGTCGGGTTGTCGTCGGCCGCGAAGATGGGGTCGATATCAAGCGGATCATTCCACGAGCGGCCGGTGGGATTGGCGTAGAACGAAAAGACGCCGACGATCATGCCCCGATCCCACATCTTTTTGACGCCGTCGTTCCAGGCGGCGTCGGGGAACGGGTTGTCATGGAAGTCATAAGTGATGGTCCCGTAACGGGGCATCGTGCCCGTATGGTCGTAGACCTTCTTGAGCCAGTTGGATGGGTGGTCCATGTCGGGGTTCTCATTGTGGACCCAGGTGGCCACCTGCCCAAAGAGCCACGAGCCGTTGCCCAGGCCCTTCAAATACGCCAGCACCTCGGCCGTCGGCGGCGTCTTGTCGTTGCCGAAGGCCGCTGGCGGGCCCAACGCCAGAAGAACCACTATGCTGAATCGCTGTATTGTCATGATATTACAGCCTCCTGAACGGGACTTGTCATTTAGGAACTATCCTGGAACATCGTTTGTCATTCTGAGCGTAGCGAAGAATCTCGACTGCCAACCTGTATACGCCTCGCTTGGGGCCCGGATGCCTCGCTACACTCGGCATGACAAGGGCCGCCCAGCCTTGAGAGAGATAGTCTCTCAATGTTGCCACCGATACAGGTATACACGCGAAGGCCCCCGCTATCAAGAGCCAGGAGCTGTACTGCGGCAGCGGCCCTTGCCTTGCGGCAAGGGATGCCACGCCAGGGCCCGGGCCGGGGCTAACCCAAAACCCAGAACGCCAAACGCAAAGCCACAACCTCAAACCCCAAACCCCGCGTGCCATGGGGAGCAGATGCCTTGGGGTTTTGGGCTATGGCTTTGGGTTTCCATCTTTGAGTTTTCAGTTCGCCCCCTGCCATTCCTGCGAAGGCCAGGAGCACTGGGGCCTTTGCCTCTGCTGCTGGTTGCCCAACAATGCGACAAACGCACCTCTGGTCCGTGTATCGATGCATGGGCTCTTGTTTGGAGTGGCCCGCAAAGCAAGTGATGATCTCGGCCGCTCGGGCGTATAATCCTGTGGTCGCCCCATGCGCCGTTTCGCCGGGGCCCGTGGTCAATGCGTCTGGAGGTTCGATATGAAAATGCGTCTTGCAGGACTGCTGTTGGCAATGCTGATATGGGGCGGCGGTATCGGTTCGCTCGCACCGGCGCAATGGAGGGCCCAGCAGGATTCGCGACAGCGATTTGCCCTGCCGGCCGGTTGGCGGGTGGTGCAGGACTTCGAGGCCTCGGCCGAACAGACCGCGGCGATCGGCGGCAAGCTGGGGGCAAAGATCGTGTCGCTGTCGAATACGGTCCTGTCGGCCAATGGCAAGCGCTTGCAGGTCAACGTGATTCAGTGCGCCACGGAGGCTGACGCGACGGTGGTGGCGGAGGCGATTTCGAAGACGAAGGCCGACCCGGCGTTCTGCTTGCGGCTGGGTGCGAAGGCGGTGGAGTTTGTGGGCGATGATGTGGCGCTGGCGACAAAGGCGGGATTCGAGTTGGGGTTCAAGGCCAAGCCCGCCTCGGCGCGGTACCAGGTGGCCTTCGAGGTGGCCCCGATCGAGTCCGGCGACTATATGTCATGGAATGCGGTTTATCAGGCGTTCGTGGGACTGTCGCAGGGTGAT
Source organism: Phycisphaerales bacterium (assembly GCA_011057845.1). Classification (GTDB taxonomy): domain Bacteria; phylum Planctomycetota; class Phycisphaerae; order Sedimentisphaerales; family Anaerobacaceae; genus UBA2266. The sequence continues at coordinate 1,808 of DSDB01000031.1, forward strand.
GCGGCGGCTCGCGGCAGGATTGCGGAGTTGGCGGGCAAGTTCACGTTCGGCAAGGAGTTGCGTTTTCGGTACTTCGGGCCGGATGGGGCCAAGATGCAGTATCAGTTTCGGCCCGGGCCGGTGGAGGCGCGGATGGATTCGTGCGGGGACGTGCTGGTCGTGGGGTTTGGGGAGTTGCCAATGAAGGAAGGCATCGGCTCGGTGACGGTCAGTGCGGTGGTGGGGGCTTGCGGCGATGGGACGATGGCCGCGAAGCGCAGGCGCGACGATCCGGCGCTGGTGGCGGCAACGGCGTTCTGGCCTTGTGATGATGCGGAGATTGTGAAGCTGGCTGGGCAGATTACGGCCGGATGCGCGGATGATACGGCCAAAGTGAAGATGATTCTGCGGTGGCTTCAGCCGGACAAGAATATCCGGTTCGGCGGGCCGGTGACGGGGTCTCGGTACGCCGTCAAGGAGGTGTTGAAGCAGCGGTACGGGCACTGCTGGGATTTCAGCGACTGTTTTGTGACGCTGGCGCGGGCGGCGAAGGTGCCGTGCCGGCAGGTGGCAGGGTGGCTCTACGGGGCCGAGGGGCATATCTGGGCCGAGGTCTTGCTGGACGACGGGAAGTGGCATCAGGTGGACCCGACGGGTGGAGGGGTCCTGGCCTGCGGCATCTACCACGTGGCCTATCTGACGAGCGAGGACGG
>DSDB01000479.1 GCA_011057845.1 Phycisphaerales bacterium
ATGGAGCTCGGAGCGTCATTGGTGTGGAGGGTCGTGAACACCAGGTGGCCCGTCAGAGACGCCTGCGCCGCAATCTCGGCCGTCTCGAGGTCTCGAATCTCGCCGACCAGGATGATGTCCGGGTCCTGACGCAGGATCGACCGGAGGCACCGGGCGAACGTCAAGCCGATATCCGGCTTCATCTGCACCTGCACGAGCCCGTCCAGGTCATACTCCACCGGGTCCTCGGTCGTGATGATCTTCGTCTCGATATCGTTCAGCTCGTTCAACGCCGAATACAGCGTCGTCGTCTTGCCGCAGCCGGTCGGCCCGGTTACGATGACGATCCCGTTGGGCTTGTGAATGAGCCGCCGCACCTGCTTGAGGTCGTACTGCCGCATTCCCAGCTTCTCCAGATCAAACATGACCTGCGAGCGGTCCAGCACACGAAGCACCACGCTCTCGCCGAACATCGTCGGAAGCACGCTGACGCGAAGGTCTACGGGATTGCCCTGGACCGTCAGTGAAATGCGGCCGTCCTGCGGCAGCCTGCGCTCGGCGATGTCCAGGTTGGCCATAACCTTGATACGCGAACTCAAGGCGGCCGCGATGTACTTCGGCGGCGGGATCATCTCGTACAGCACGCCGTCGATGCGGTAACGCATCTTGTACTCGTTCTCGAACGGCTCAAAATGAATGTCGGAGGCCTTGTCGCGGATCGCCTGCAGCAACACCAGGTTCAGCAGTTTCTTGACGGGGTTCGATTCCGACAGTTCCTTCAACTCATCCAGGTCGATGCTGGCGTTGCGGCCCTCAAACTCCTGCAGAAAGCTGTCTCCCTGGATCTCGTCGATCAACTCCGTGATGTTGTCATCCTGTTGCGTTTCCTGGTAGTACATGTTCAGAAGACGCTCAAGCCCCTCCGGGTCCGTGATCCTCGCAACGACCTTAAAGCCCATCAGGGTCGCCAGGTCGTCCGTGGCCCGGAAGTTCTCCGGGCTGTCCATCACCACCATCAGCTCATTTCGCCCCTCGTGGTATTCCACAGGCACGATGTGGTATGTCTTGGCCATCTGCGCCGGGACCTTCTCGATGACTCCCGCGGGCACCTCCATCCCGTCCACATTCATGTATTCCATCCCCCGCTGCGCCGCCAGGGCCATTTGCAGTTGTGACTCGTCAACCAGCGACATCTCCCGAAAGATCTCGCCGATCTTCGACTTGCCTTGGCGCTGAGCCTGAATCTTCACACACTCGTGAACCTGCTCCCGACTGAGGACCCCCATCTTGATCAGGATTCTGCCGAGCGTTCGCCCACGCAATTGCTCAACCGGAGGCAGTGCTACCTTTGCCATAATACGTACCCTCTTAGCTTATCAAGCCTGATACCAAAATTATTATAGCACATTAAATCCTTTTGTTCAAAGAAATTATACATGTGCCATATGGTTAATAAGATGGCACGGCATGGATGGGCATCGGCCTTGCGAGCAGAATACGGGGCAGAATACACATGAAGGACCTATAATCTTCCAAGAAAGGGTCAATATCGGTCCCTTGGGAGGTCTTGGAGAGGCATTATTTTAACCAGATTAACATTTCGGTGTGACACTTACAAAAATAAGACAGCATATTGGCCAAACCCAACGGCGTAGAACCGCATTTCCGGGTGGTTTCGTAAGCCAAAGCAAGGGGCTTGCCAGCAATGAGTTATCCGGCCCCGTCCATGACGTCGGTCAGGTCCGCAGGATAGGTCCAAGGTCATCAAGTTCTTTCTCGGCCGCAACCTTCTGGACCTTGCCACGGGTGCCTCTGAGGCCCTGAAGCTTCTTCATGGCCTTGTCCTGAAGGGCAGCGGGTTGACGGGCCTTGTCGAGCATCTCATCGAGCGCAATCTTGCCGGAGTCGTAGAGTTGCCAGAGGTGCTCATCGAGGAGCTGCATGCCCAGCTTCTTGCCCGTCTGGATGCTTGAATCAATTCGATACGTCTTGTTCTCGCGGATGAGGTTGGCGATAGCGGGGGTAACGACCATGAACTCGTAGGCCGCCACCCGTCCGCGCCCTGAAACCACCGGGCACAACGCCTGCGAGAGCACGGCAATGAGGTTGGAGGAAAGCTGCACGCGGATCTGCTCCTGCTGGTCCACCGGAAACACGTCGATAATACGCGTTACCGTGCCGGATGCGCTGGTTGTGTGGATCGTGGAGAACACAAGGTGGCCGGTCTCGGCGGCTCGAACGGCCGCCTCGATGGTCTCGAGGTCTCGAAGCTCACCGACCAGGATTACGTCCGGGTCCTGTCGTAGAACGCGTCGGAGCGCCTCGGCGAAGCTGGGCACGTCGATACCTACTTCACGCTGGTTGATGACCGATTTCTTGTGGTTGTGATAGTATTCGATAGGGTCTTCCACCGTGACGATGTGCCGGTCGAAATTTTCATTGATGTAGTTAATCATCGTCGCCAGCGTCGTTGTCTTGCCCGAGCCGGTGGGGCCGGTCACGAGGAACAACCCTCGCGG
>DSDB01000229.1 GCA_011057845.1 Phycisphaerales bacterium
CATCTCTGATGCACTATGCATGGAGTTCTCCTGTGTTTTCAATGGCTCCAATCTAACGTGTTGCCAGTCTCATTTGAATGGGCAAGTTTGGCCTTGCAGGTCCGCCGGCCCGGCGGTCTTCAGATGGGGCATGGGGCAGATTTTTCCAAAAAAGTGCTTGTCCTTGCCCGCAAAGCGTGTAAACTACGTAGTTTCACCGGTTCGCGCAGAGTGTACAGGTCCTCCAAGGACCCGTGTGGCCGCCGAAATTGAGCAGCAGGGGCCGTTTTTGGGCCTGCACAAGGAGTTATGAACGTGAAAACAGCATTTTTGGATGCGGTCGAAAGCAAGGATGTCAAGAAAAGCATACCGCATTTTGAAATTGGCGACATCGTTGAGGTGCACTGCCTGATCAAGGAAGGCAACAAGGAACGGGTCCAGAAATTCGAGGGCACGGTCATTGCCCGCAAAGGCCGCGGCATGAACGAGATGTTTACCGTGCGTCGGATCATCGGCAGTGAGGGTGTGGAGCGTATTTTCCCCCTGCATTCGCCGAATGTCGTGGATATTCGCCCGGTGCGCAGCGGCAAGACGCGGCGGGCCAAGCTGTATTTCCTGCGTGAGCGGACCGGTAAGGGGGTTCGCCTGGCGCAGCGGCACAGCGACCATACGGTGTCCAAGTAAGGTATTACAAACCGGGGGGTATTGGAGGGAGTGCATTGGGCCTCTGGCCGTTTGGCAGGAAGCGACTATTGGCGGATCGGGCCCGCTTGGGCCGCTGGGGCCAGAAGCGGTGCGAGAGGCGTCTGCGGAGCCGGGGCTGGCGGACCCTGTGCCGGAACTACTCGTGCAAAACCGGAGAGATTGACTTGGTCATGGTTGACAAGTCCGGGGCATTGGTGTTTGTGGAGGTCAAGACGCGAGCAGGCGAGGAATTCACCGGCGCCGAGTCTTGCGTGAGCGTCGGAAAACGGGCCCGCATGGCCAGGGCCGCCAGGTACTTCCTGGCATGCAACGATGTGGGGGACCGGCCGTATCGGTTTGACGTCGTTACCGTGGTGCTGCCCCCGCGGGGAAAGACCAGGATAGAGCACTTCGAGGGCGTCTTCACCCTGTGACGGACCCTGGGGGGGGACGACAAAATAAGCAACACTAGGTTGTGGGTTGGAGCGGCCGTCTGGTAAGATGGGCAGTACGATTCAGGAGATGTTTGTCATGCGCATCGGTCATATCGCGGCTGTTCTCACGCTGATATGCGTGCTCACACCAGAGGTCTGGACTGCCACGGCGCCGGGTTCGGACGATGTCGGCCGTCTCGGCCATTGGCAGGTGGACGCCGCCCAGCAGACGGCCGCCAATGCGGATCGCGTGGTCAAGGTTGAAGTCCTGAGCCTGCTGGAGGCGGGAACCGTCCGCAATGAGGTCTCGGCGAATCCGCCCGAATTGCGGCGTCTGACCGCCTCCTGCCGGGTCCTGTCCGAGATAAAGGAACGTTGTCCGCAGATTATCCGCGTCGAGTTCCAGTACCCGGCGGAATCCGATATTCAGGGCAATCCGTCGCTGGCCCAGCAGTTCACATCGCTGCGGGTGGGAGAGGTGGCCCTGGTGTTCCTCAAGGATATCGGCATGGACTTCCGTCTGAATCGAATCGACGGGAAGGTGCGGATTACCTCCAGCCGCGTCCGCCATGAGATGGTGGATGAGCCGGAAGAGCGGTTGCTCAGCGAGTTCGTCGCATCGGCCCAGGACGGTGATCCCATGGTCCGGTTGCAGGCGGTCGAGGAACTCGGATACGTCGGCGATGCGATCCTGCGCCAGATGGCGGCCAGTGAGTACCGCTACAGTAGCGAGGCGGCCGACCGGTGCATCATGCTCGACAAGAAACTCGACGCCGCCCGCGAGGTCCTGGCCGACGCTCGCAAGGCCACGGACCCGGTTGTGCGGTTTGCCGCGGTCATATCGAGTTTCCAGGTGGACGCGACCCCCGGCGAGGCAACGTCGCTGGAGGTTCTGCGTGCCGACCCGGCGACGTTGTCGACGGCCGAATCCCTGGCCCAATACGGCGCCATTGGGTTTTCCGTCCAGGCGATGCAGGCCCGCTTGTTGGACGTGATGGACGCGACCACGCGGCGGTTGCTGCTGGACATGCGCCAGCGGGATGTTATTCGGCGTCGGGATGGCAAACCCTATCGCGGAATCCGGGATTTCTGGTATCCCGAGTTCTGCGCTGCGGCATTAGCCTGCGAGTCGGTGCGGGCCGCCGGTCCCATGCGCCGGTCGCTGGCGAATATCCTGTGGGTCCGATCCGACGTGGCGAGCGTCCCGGAGATGATTGCCCTGTTGGACGACGCGGACATCCTCGTTCGCAGCGCGGTGGTGGCGGGCCTGATCAAGACGGTCGCCTCGCCGTATTCGAACCCGCTGGAGGTCCATAGCCCCTGGATGTCGAGTATTGACGCGACGGACGTGGAGGTCCGCGACCGCGAGATTGACCCGGCCGAGGCCATGCGCGACTACC
>DSDB01000607.1 GCA_011057845.1 Phycisphaerales bacterium
CATCCCTTCGCAGCGCGAAGGGATGGCCTCGCCCCCTTGTCATTCCTGTGCAGGCAGGAATCCAGCCTCAAGCCCCCTCCCTTGTCGGAAAACGCCTTGATTTGACCGACCACGAGGTTATACTTAGCTGCGAAAGGATGGTCGGATGCACGCAAGCGCAGCGAAACCGAAGGTTGTGGTCGTTGGCGGCACGTATGTGGATATGGCGTTGCGGTGCGAGGAGATACCGCAGGCCGGGCAGGTGGCGCCGGGATCGGGGGTCAAGTACGTCGTGAGCGGGCCGGGCCCGAACCAGGCGGCCGAGGCCGCGCTGTGCGGCTGCGAGGTCAAACTCATCAGCAAGGTCGGTGGCGACTGCTTCGGCGAGGCCGCGACCCAATACCTGGCGGCCCGGGATGTGGATACGTCACTGGTCTACGTGGCCGAGGCGAAGTACACGGGCCTGGTCGTGACCCTGGTGAACGCCGCCGGCGAGAACGCCGTCTGCGAGTATGCGGGGGCGAACGCGGCGCTGATGCCGCAGGAGATCGAGGAGGCCGAGGGGGCCATCGGCGATGCGGCCGTGTGTCTGATTCACGGGGGGCTGCCCCAGGAGACGATTGTCAAGGCGATTCGGTGTGCGGAGATGCACGGGACGAAGGTGATACTGAATCCGGCGCGGCCGATGTCGACAGGGGGGCAGGCCGAGGGGTATCCGGTGGAGTACTTCGGGGCGGATATTCTGATACCGAACCTGTATGAGGCGGCGGAGATCGCCGAGCAGGGGCCGGCGGTCAGCATACAGCATGTGAAGCTGCTGGGGACGGACCTGGTGGCGCGCGGGGCGGCATGTGTGATCATCACGATGGGCCGGCGCGGGTGCATGGTGGTGGATCGCGACGGGACCGACCAGATCGCGGCGTTTTCCGTTGAGGTGGTGGACCAGACCGGCCGCGGCGATGCCTTCGCCGGGGCGCTGGCGGCATTCTGTGCCGTCGGCGGCGACGTGCGCGAGGCCGCCAAGTTCGCCTCCGCGGCCGGGGCCCTGGCCTGCACCAAATACGGCGCGATGGAGTCCATGCCCAAAAAGGCCGAGATCATCGAACTGCTCCAGCGAGAAGACATGGGCTGATTGAGGTAAACGGGCCGGGGTAAAGCGGCAGATTGACCGAACAAACGTACCGGACCCCTTCAATTCGCTCTACCCGTTGGATGGACTCTCCGGACGGTGAATCTGTTGCTGGAGGGTCTGCGGCAGGGCGGGCCAGAGTTCCGGGTGGGCCTCGATCAGCCGGGCGATGTCGGCGAGATCCTTAAGACGCTTGCTCTGGCGCCGGTCGGGATCGGACCAGGCGCGGATCTTACCCTGCAGGGTGTCCTCGATACAGGCGACGCGCATGAGGATTCCATGAACGTCGGCGGCAACGGCGCGGGCGGGGAAATCGCGGTAGAACGGCTCGGTGCTAAGTTGGATAAGGACGGCCGAGCGGCCTGTGAAATTGATCGACCACTCGAACCTCTCGTACTCAAAGCCACTCTCTTGCAGTACACAGACCGCGCGCTCGACGGCGTCCGAAGCTACGGTGAAGTCCACGTCCTGGGTAACCATCGGTCGCCCGGCCCAGTGGTTCACGGCGATACCGCCAATGATGCACCAGGGGATGTCGGCTCGCTCAAGGCAATCGATGAAGCGCATGACATCGTCCGCACCGCCGGAGGTCTGCCAGTCATAGAATTGTTTCGGTGTCATTTCCGTTGTCCGCGGCTGCTACGCTGTCTTGCGGGGGATTTCCTGGTACGAGAACTCCCAGAGATCTTCTCATACAGGCGTTCGGGGGCGATATCGGCGCCGTTGGGCCACGCGATGGTTCCGCCCTCGATGGCGGCCCGGCGGATGAAAGCCGGGTCGGAGAGGGGCTCGAACACCGGACCTTTGTTCAGGTACTCGGAGAAGTCGACATCGCCTTCAATGCCGTTGTCAAAGACCACGTGGAATATGTGGCCCGAAAGGTATCTGATGCTCTTGACTTCGTTCATATCCCATTCCATCACGTGTTACTCCAGAGGGGGTATCTTGTTGACCTGATTGCCTGTCTTGGCCAACTGCCAGTCTTCGGCGAGTTCCGCTTGGTGCAGATCGATCCATTCCCGCACAAGGCGAGTGGCCGTCCTGGAACTCAGATCCCCGCGCATAATATTGCCCTGAAAGTCAAATAGCGCCTTGCGGCCCTGATACTCGGCATGCAAATGCGGCGGATTGTGATCGTCGTAGAACATCCTTACGATTATGCCAAAAAAAGCCGATATTATAGGCATTTCACAAATCCCGTCTGTTTGGCTGAGTTTTTCTTCTGTTGCACATGCCTCAGCACATATCAGTATAAGCTGTGCATTGCGGCCTGTCAACACATACGACGCACGACCTCTTTCAGGTTGGTCTCGAGGGGCCTATTCTGTGGCATTGGCGTAGGTATTGAATTCGGCTTCGAGTTGTTCGGGCGTTCTTGGACC
>DSDB01000244.1 GCA_011057845.1 Phycisphaerales bacterium
CGGCGGCGCTTGAGACCTGCGAAGAGCCCTGCAACGTGCCCACGGCCGAGGCCAGTTCACCGACCCGCGAGGCCGGCAAAACCGCAACCAGCAGATTGCGGTGGGTGTCGATAATCGCCCGATCCTTGCCCTCAACCTTCGCCGGAGGCTCGGCGAACGTGCCGATGGTGATGGACCCCATCTCCCGCTCAATCGCCGAGAGGCTTGGCAGCACGCGGCCGGCTTCGCCCAGTTTGCCCATGGTATACGGCGTCTCGCTGTCGACCACGTCCAACAGAGCGATTGCTTTGAAGAGTTCGTCTTTGGGGCCGGCTACCGCGACCTTGTTGCTGCCGGCGATCTTTGAGACCGTTCCCAGACGCAGACGACCGACAAAGGCGTCGGCCTTTTCCACGGACAAATGCCGCAAGGGCACCACTTGCCTCGCCGACTCCACCGACATCGATTCGGCCGCGAAGACCCAGCCGCCCTGAAACAGGCAAATCGCCAGAACGAGCCGGCCGATGATGGCGCCCCAGCCTTTGGCGGTACAATACCCTTCTCTCATCGTTGACCCCACTGTTCAAACGCCTTCCGTCCCTGTCTGTAGGCTCCTGCTTTTACCGGACTGTGCCGCACACCTGCTGGGAAAGACCCTTGCCCAGGCTTGAACGATGCCGAGCCGCGACGCGGATGAAGGACGCAACCCGGCCAAAGTATCTGACAACTCGGACGTTCGGCAGTTCCACTGACCTGCCACAAAAACGGCCCCGGCAGCACTGGTAATGCCCTGTTTACGCCCACCCCGCGCATGGGCAACCCCGCGCGCAAAGGCTATCGGACGATGGAGACGCCCTATCTCCAGTTGCGTTGTCCTTGAAAGTATTGGAAATAATCCGCCTTCGTGCAAAAGAAACCGGCTCGTCGGGCAGGTGTGCGAAAAAAAAGACGCCGCGTATCAGCGCGGCGTCCCGGGACTGTCCAATTTTCTTGTGTCTTGTCCGCTGTTCTATACGTAGGACGGATATGCTATCCCCGCCCGCCCGTGCTACGGGGAGGACGTGGAACCGCGGGTGCCGGCGGAATCTGAGAGGCCGGAAGCGATCGGGCGGGGTCCACCGTCTCTTCGGTCCCTTCGCTGAGATGTTTACCGAGGTCGTCCAGCTCCCGGGCCTCATCCTCGCTGACGCGAGAGGCCGCCATCTGGTCCATCAGGGCCCGCATCTGGGCCTCCCGATCCTCTGGGCTGGCCGCCTCATTGCCGCTCTTATCGGTGTTGAGGTTCTTCTGCATGGCCTTGAGCCGCTCAACGAATGCCTCCATCTGGGCGGCCCGATCCGGGTCCACGGAGGGTGCCGTTCGACTGACCGGCGGCCTGGCCGCGGTGGTTGTGGTGGGCCTGGCCGTGGCCGTTGTCGGCTGGGGCGGAACCGCTGCCGCCGTGCTGGCGCCCGGGAGGGCTGTGGACACTCCGGGCATAGAGGCGGGAGTGATCGCTGCTACCGGTGATGCCGGGGCGCTGTCCGGGGTCAATTCGTAGGTCTTTGTGCCGTCGTTGACGACCACGGCATCCTCTTTGACGGCCTCTATCGTGATATGGCCCAGCTTCGTCGCCGGACGGACCCAATGGGCGCCTTTGCCCACTTCATCCACGAAGGCCAGCGACTCCTCGGGTCTGGCCTCATAGTAGCTGATGCCGATCAGACGAAACTTGGGTGTGGTCTGAATGGGGGGCTCGACCCGCGCAACCTCACGGGGCGGCGCAGGCACCGGTCGCTCCATGGGAATAATGGGGGGGTCGAGGTACTTGGAGAACGCTTCAGCAGCAGCGATAAGAGGGTTTTTCTGGTTGTCTGCGCCGCCACGGTTCCTGCCGCCGGCCTGCTTGAACATGTCCAGAACACCGGGCGACTCCAGAAATTTCTCGATTTCCGAGTCGCCGCGTACACCGAAAACGACCGAACTGACCAGAAAGACGACCGCCAACGCGACGGCCGCAATACTGGTGATGCGCAGTGTCTTTATCATAACACTCCTTCTCCTTGGCCCGGCGAGGCTCCGAGAAAAAACGCCTCAATAGCCCTGCTGTACTACTGTTTGACACTGCGTTTTGTTTAGGGTTCCGGCCAATGCACGATTTTTTGCATATATTCCGCTTCGTGGCCGGCGTATCCCGTACTTTTTTCAGGGGTATGACAGGTCTTGCACACGGCCGTAGCGTCGCCGATGGTCCTGACCGAGGATGGATCGCTTACGTGGGCTGAGCCCGGCCCGTGGCAGCTCTCACAGCCTATGTGATTGAGGTAGGGTGTTTGTTCTTCATTTACATAACCGCCCTCGTATTTCATTCCCACAACGTGGCAGACCACACACTCAGGATCGTACTGGGAGCCGACCTTCACCAGCGAGGCCATGGCGTTGGCGTGGGGCTTCTTGCTCCAGAGACCGTAGGAGTATTTGTGGCAGGGCTCGCAAGCCTTTGAGCCGAGGAACTTCAGC
>DSDB01000191.1 GCA_011057845.1 Phycisphaerales bacterium
GCCGTCGGCCTGATCGGCCTGACTGCCGGGGGCATCTTCTGCGCCTACAGCGTCTACGCCGCCTCGTACAGCCCCTTTGCGGAGGCCCTGGTCCTCGAACGCCGGTCCGCCAACGTCGCGCCCGTGCTCATCCGCAGCCTGCGGAACGCCGTCGGCCGCTACCTGCGCGACTGGTTCGCGCATCCACGCTGCCCGGCCGCTGACACCCTCATCTTCCTGGCGAGCCTCTTCGCCTACGGGCTGATGATGGCCGTCGGCCTGACCCCCCTGACGGATTGGGCATGGCCCTGGCGATTCCTGCTGGCGGCGGCCCTGCTGCCCCTGACGATCCTGCTCTACAGCCTCGCCGAGGCATTTCACACCCTGACCCTGCTGCATGCCGACCGCCCCACCGCCCTGCTGCGCATCCTCGCCCGCGCCCATAAGACCGCCTGCATTGACCCAGGCCGCTACAGCGCCGCCGTCCAGGCCCTGCGAAGCGCCGCCGCCGATATGAACGCCCGCCACGAGCCCATCCTCCGCCGCCTGCTCAAAGCCCCCGAGGACTCCGCCTGCCCATCCCTGCCCAGCCCCAGCCGGATCGCCGCTGAATTGCTCGACTGCATGGCGAAGCGCACCCGTTAGCCGTCAGAACCGCCTGCCGCCGTCGTCCCACCAGTACACAATCCGGCCCCGTCGGCCCAGGCGCTCGGCCGTCGCCGGCACGGCCGTTCGGTCCCGGTCGTATAGCATCTGCCCGTCCCGCGTTATCCAGCAATGCCCCCGGTCCCCCAGGATACCCGTCGAAAGCCACACATTGACCTCCGCCTCGCGTCCGTTCGCCAGTTCATACGCCAGGGCCAGCATGGAGAAGTACAGGCAAGGGTTGCGGTAAATGCCCAGGAAACTATGGCGCCAGAACCACCAGTCTTTCAGCACGGCCCGCATCTCCCGCTCGCCCGCCGGCGCCAGATCTCTGGCCGATGCCTCCACCGCCTCAACCATCTCGGCCATGGTACACGACCGGTGCCACCGCCTGATTCGCATCAGGGACCGGAACAACGATCGAGCGTATGCCAACCTCCAGCCCACAGCTCACTCACCTCTCGTATTCCGCACCGCGCCCGATGCCGTACACCGGCACCTCCGACGCCATCGCCAGGACCATGTCGAGCATTCCCGGACCGTCATCCGGCCATATGTAGTACAGGAAACCCGGCGCCAGGCACTCGAATGCCTCCGACGCCGACAGCCGACGCGGCGGTTCATCGCCGACTCCATGCAGGAAGTATATCTCATCCACCGCAGCTCTGTCGGGTATTCGCGTATCGAAGTACTGGGCAATATCAAATAAGTGCTTATCGCCAAAAGGTTTACGCCCCGCCAGACCCGAAAGCTGCACGAACCTTCGGCAGGTATCCACGCTCACGTGCGCCGTCCTTCGGTATGGCGACACCTCCCAACCGGCCGGGCCCGGCCGCAGCATCACAACATCGTCCCCGATGTAGTCCCAGCCGGCCGCAACCAACTCCAGCACCCGCGTCGTCTTGCCCGCTCCGCTCTCGCCCGTCCACAGCACGCAACGCCCATCCCGGCAGACTCCCCCCGCATGGGCCAGGCAATACCCTGCCACTGTCATGTAATGGGACGTCAGTATCTCGCAGCCAAGCCACCTGCCCGGCGAATCCTCGGCGGACTGTGCCGCCTGGCGGTCCAGCAACACGTTGAGCCGCCCGCCGGCATCTCTGATGATAGTCCCAAAACCCTCCACCTCGACCCCGTAAGCACCATCGGCTGACGCAAAGACCGCCGCCCGCCCGTGTTGCGTGTCGCCCAGGTCGCGAAGCACCTGCTTCGACCGAAATGCGATCGCGCAACTGCGGTAGTCAACCGTGCATCGGAAGTCCGCGCAGACAGCCGCCTGTCCTGGTTCGGCCCTATCCCACCGTTGAGCCAACCATCCACACAACCTCTCGCTTGCCTCGTCCAATCCGTTGACAGACAGCAACAGCCCTCTACCAAACGGAAAACGCCAGCATGTGTCGGACATTTAACAAAAAGCCGTGATATTCCCGGACGGACCCAATACACCACACTGGCGCACAGGCCACACATTCCTGGATTTCGGGTCATGAGCAGGCACACATCTACCTGGAAGACACAACCCATCCAAGCAGGCCATCAAAACAACACAGGTTGCCAGAAAGGCATTTACCTGTCTAGCCGGATTCAGAGATGTGTCACTCTATGTTAGGCTCGTTGGACGTGCTGTATCTGTATGTACCCACAACCACTCTCAACGGCTCATGGGTCTTCATCGACGGCTGGACATATTCACGTCTGGGGCTCATGCGCTTTTCTTCTGCTTTCATGTGATACCTTCTCAACCGAAGCCGAACATGTCTTGCGGCCCATGCCGTTCATGGCCGCCACAGTACTAATCGGCAGGAAAATAGACGATTCTTGATGCGGTGTCAAGTCCGCCGTGGTTCGCCGC
>DSDB01000162.1 GCA_011057845.1 Phycisphaerales bacterium
CAGCCCGGCGACGTAATCGAGGCCGAGATCGACGGCATCGGCACGCTGACCAACCGAGTCGGCCCGGCCCCGGATGAATACTACGAACCGCTGGCTAGTCGATAGTCGTTAGGCAACGACTGGGGCATTGTGTCGCCAGTCAGTGGTCTTGGGTTTTCGTTCGTACCTGCCTTCGGCGGACGCGGGCGGGGCACCTGGGGTCGGGGCAGAACACGGGCAGGATGCCCGTGCTACACGCGGGCGAGACGCCCGCGACACGCAAGGGCGGGACGCCCTCGCCACAGGGCCGTGGAGCAGTGGTTCGTGGCTCGTGAGTCATGCGTCGTGCGTCGTGGTTCGATGCCGGATGCCGGCGGCAACGCGGTGATTCACGCGGCGCCACGGCAATCCCGGCGGCAACGCGGCGATTCAGGCGGCAACGCCATGATGCAGGCGGCAACGCGGCGATTCAGGCGGCAACGCCATGATGCAGGCTGCAACGCGACGATTCACGCGGCAACGCCGTGATTCACGCGGCAACGCGCCGATTCCGCCTGCAACGCCATGATTCGCGCGGAAACAGGCCGCCGCGGGCCGGTGAAAAGGCCGAAATCCCCATTTTCAACGCAAAAACGCTCCTCCGCAGCGCCAGGGATGCGCCACATTCACCCCGGAAAACGCACCCAACCGCCCCCAAAAAGTACCGGACCGCCTCAATTCCCCGGTCTTGTGAGTTGACTCCGCTGGGCGATGGGGTCATAGTGGGTGCGCTGGACGAAGGTTCGGTCGTGCGGGGCCGGACCGGCGAGCATTCTTGGGTCTCGAGCATGGCGACGAAAGAGAAGCGAATTGTCAAGGTGATGCGGCTGCGGATACTCAAGCCCGCGGGGGAGATGAGCTGGTCGCAACTGGGAAAGCTCCTGCGGGATACGCGGTACAGGGTGTTCCGCCTGGCGAATCTGGCGGTCAGCGAGGCGTATCTGAACTTCCACCTGTGGCGGACGGGCAGGTCGCAGGAGTTCAAGGCGGATGACATGGGCAAGTTGTCTCGACGCTTGCGGCAGATGCTGGCGGACGAAGGTGTCGCCGCCGACGAGTTGGATCGGTTCTCGCCGACCGGGGCAGTGCCGGACGCTGTCTCCGGGCCGCTATTCCAGTATAAGATCCGGGCGATTACGAATAAGAACAAGTGGCGCGAGGTCATTCGAGGAACGGCATCTCTGCCGACGTTCCGGTTGGACATGGCGATACCGGTGCGCTGCGACAAGGCCCGCATGCGACGGTTGGAGCGGATGGAAAACGGGGACGTGCAGGTGGAACTGACTATCTGCCGCAAGCCGTATCCGCGCGTTGTGCTGCAGACCGGCGACATCGGCGGCGGGCAGGAGGCCATACTCGCCCGATTGCTGGACAACACCGGCAACGATCTGACGGGGTATCGGCAGCGGGTCTTCGAGATCAAGCAGGAGCGACAGACGAGCAAGTGGTGGTTGTATATCACCTACGATTTGCCTGCGCCGCAGACAGGGAAAGCGGACCCGGATGTTGTCGTGGGTGTGGATGTCGGTTACGCGGTGCCGCTGTATGTGGCGATCAACAACGGACACGCCCGCCTTGGCTGGCGGCAGTTCGATGCCTTGGGGCGGCGCATTCGCAAGTTACAGACGCAGGTCCTGGCGCGTCGGCGGTCGATACAGCGCGGCGGCAGGGTCAATATTTCGCACGCTACGGCGCGCTCCGGGCATGGCGTCAAGCGCAAGCTGCTGCCGACCGAAATACTGCAACGGCGCATCGACAAGGCCTACCAGACGCTGAATCATCAGCTCTCGGCCTCGGTTATTGACTTCGCCAGAGACCATGGCGCCGGGGTGATTCAGGTGGAGGACCTGGAGGGTCTCAAGGAGGAGTTGACCGGGACCTACATCGGGGCGCGGTGGCGGTATCACCAGTTGCACCAGTTCCTCAAGTACAAGGCCGAGGAAAACGGGATCGAGTTTCGGGCGGTGAACCCGCGGTTTACGTCGAGACGGTGCAGCAAGTGCGGCCATATCAACGTGGCGTTTGACCGGGCTTATCGGGATGCGCACCGCGAAAACGGCAAGACGGCCCGGTTCATCTGTCCGCAGTGTGGTTTTGAAGCGGACGCCGACTATAATGCGGCGCGGAACCTGGCGACGCTTGACATCGAGGCCCTGATTGAGGCACAATGCGCCAGGCAGGGCCTGACAAAAGACGCTCTTTGACAATATGACTGAGGCCGCCGCAAAACGCTTCGCCAGCCTATGGGCAGTCGCGATCCGGGCGGCTGAAGGCCGACCTGTACGGCCTGGAGGTTGAGAAGGCACATATCAGTGGGAAAATGCTCCCCTTTGTGACCGCTCACCGAACACCCCGGCAGTTTTTTTTACGCAGGTTTGGTCGTAAACCCTTGTCCAGCCGGAAATTACGAGATATGGGGTAGTGACGACCTGCTTTTGAGGGGTGCTTACAGGA
>DSDB01000708.1 GCA_011057845.1 Phycisphaerales bacterium
GACCAGATAATGAGGATAATGACGATGACTCCGGCGGCTCCTGCGCCGATCCACATCGTATTCTGTTTTCTGTCGTCAGCCATTCTACTGTCCTCCCGTAGAAATTATGGTTAACACATGGAAACATACCGGCTGCATGGCCTGGTGTAAAGGGCAAACTGGCGGATTTTTTTTCTGTGTGCGCGTTTGCTGGCGTTGGCGACCGTATGTACGTTGGCGGGCGGGGCTGCCACCGGACGAGGCCACCGGGGCGGGGCATTTGTTGTTTACTGGGGCATGGGCGGTTTATATCATTTATGAACGCGGCCGACCACCGGGTTGTTGTTCGATGGGCGGGGTCATTGCCATGAAGGTTCTTGTAAGGAGTACACACGATGCAGCCGGATCGACGTCGATGGATTATCAGCGCCCTTGTCATACTTGTTGCCGCGGCCTCGGCCTCGGCGGATGTCAGGTTACCGGCGGTGATTGGCGGCAACATGGTCCTGCAGCAGGGCAAACCCGCCACGATCTGGGGTTGGGCGGATCCCGGGGAGAAGATCAGCGTGTCCGTCAGTTGGCTGAACATGCAATGGGCCGTGGCCGCCGATGACCAGGGCCACTGGTCATTCCAGATGGCTGCGCCCAAGGTCGGCGGGCCCTACACGATGACTCTGGCGGGCAAGAACGTCGTCGAGCTCAAGAACATCCTCGTAGGCGAGGTCTGGGTTTGTAGCGGCCAGTCGAATATGCAGTGGTCGGTGCGGGCCTCGAACAACGCAGAGCAGGAAATCGCCGCGGCCGATTATCCGAACATCCGCCTGTTCTCGGTCAAGCGCACCGTCGCGGCCGAGCCTCAGAAGGACTGCGAAGGGCAATGGTCGGCGTGCACTCCCGAAACCATCCCCGATTTCTCAGCCGTCGCTTACTTCTTCGGCCGCCACCTTCACAAGGAACTCAATATCCCGATCGGCCTGATCCATACCTCCTGGGGCGGCACGCCCGCGGAGGCGTGGACCAGCGATGAATATATGAAGTCGGACGGCGACTTTGAGCCCATCCTCAAGCGGCATAACGACGCCGTGGCCGCCTATCCGGAGGCCATGAAACAGTACAAGGAGAAGCTGGCCCAGTGGCGGCAGGACACCGAGAAGGCCAAGGCCGAGGGCAAGAATCCCCCGAACCGCCCCGGAGAGCCTTACGGTCCCGGCAATCCACACAACCCATCGGGCCTGTACAACGCCATGATCGCCCCGTTGATCCCCTTCAGCATCCAGGGGGCTATTTGGTACCAGGGCGAGTCCAACGCCGGTCGGGCGCATCAGTACCGCAAGCTCTTCCCGGCCATGATCCGCAGTTGGCGGGATAGTTGGAATCAGGGCGAATTCCCGTTCCTCTTCGTCCAACTGGCGAATTTCATGGCCGTCAAGGACCAGCCCGGCGACAGCGCCTGGGCGGAACTGCGGGAGGCCCAGACCATGACGCTGGCCATGAAGAACACGGGCATGGCCGTCATTATCGACATCGGCGAGGCCAACGATATCCACCCCAGGAACAAGCAGGATGTGGGCGTGCGTCTGGCCCTGTGGGCCCTGGCCAATACATACGGGCGCGACGTCGTCTACAGCGGCCCGCTCTACAAATCACATCGCGTCGACGGCAACAAGGTAATCCTGAGCTTCGACCACGTTGGCGGGGGATTGCTGGCCAGGGATGGCGAATCGCTCAAGGGCTTTGCCGTGGCCGGGGTCGACAAGAGATTTGTCTGGGCCGACGCGAAGATCGAGGGCGATACCGTAGTTGTCAGCAGCGATCAGGTCGACGAACCGGTTGCCGTCCGCTACGCCTGGGCCGACAACCCCGTCTGCAACCTCTACAACAAGGAGATGCTACCGGCCTCGCCGTTTCGGATCGACGAGTGGCCCGGTGTGACGGCCGGCAGCAAATAGGGTTGTTGAGCCGGCGGACGGACCGCATGCAAGGAACCACCCGAAGGCGAATCTTTGGAACGATTGCGACTGCCCAAGAACAGGAGGCTGACCGGCAACGAACAGTTCCGAACCGTTCTGTCGCACAACCTCTGCGCATCCGATGCCGTCTTGACGGTCTGTATTGCGCCCAATGCGTGCGGGTATGCCCGGCTGGGCGTTTCGGTAGGGCGGTACAGCGGCGGTTCCGTTGTCCGAAACCGTCTTAAGAGGCTCATTCGCGAGGCCTTCCGCCAGAACCAGGGGCGGCTTGCCGGCGGCTATGACTACCTTGTGATGCCCTCGCGGCGGGCTCTGCGCGGCTTATCCCGTCGGGAGGCGGGCCGCAGGACCGCCGTGCTGACCTTCGAGCAGGTCGAGGAATCCCTGCTGGCTTTGGTGAGCGCCGCAAAGCGAAAAGCCGATAATAAGAGATAGGCGGGGGCCGCGGCGCCGAACCGGTTGTCGATGGCCCCGCCCCCCGGCGTTGTTCTAAGGATTCGGCTTTGAGCGACAAGGAAAAA
>DSDB01000707.1 GCA_011057845.1 Phycisphaerales bacterium
ATATCGTTTTGGCTTTTTCATTGCCCCGTGGTGAACGGATGCGCCGCGGGGTTTTTTCTTTTTTGGAGGCGCCGCCGGGCGCACAATGCTCGTTGAAAAAAACGAGGTGACACTCCATAGGGTGTGATGGGCAGGATCAAGGCGGTTATATTTGACTGGGGCGGTGTGCTGATTGACGACCCGGCACCGGGGTTGATGCGGTATTGCGCGGCGGCGCTGGGGGTGTCGGTGCGGGCGTACACGCAGGCCAATGATGCGTTCGGAGAGGAGTTCCGCCGGGGCCTGGTCAGCGAACACGAGTTCTTCCGGCGGGCCTGCGGGCGGCTGGGGGTGGCGGAACCGTCGGTGGATGGCTTGTGGGGGCAGGCGTTTCGGCATGTGTACCGCGAGAAGCCGGAGGTGTTCGAGCTGGCCCGGCGGTTGCGGCGTCGGGGGTACAAGACGGGGTTTCTGTCGAACACGGAGAAAGCGGCCATGGCCTACTTCCATGAGCGGGGTTACGACATGTTCGATGCGCTGGTGTTCTCGTGCGCCGAGGGCCTGGCCAAGCCGCAGCGGGAGATCTATGAGCTGGCGCTGGGGCGGTTGGGGGCTGCGGCCGACGAGGCGGTGTTCGTTGATGATCGCGTGGACTACATCGCCGGGGCGGCCGCGGCCGGTCTGGCGACGATCTTGTTTGCGGGCATCGAGCAGGTGCGGGCGGAGCTGGCGGGGCTGGGGGTCGGGGCTGATTGAATGGGTTGACCGGGACGGCCGGGGCGGTAGGATGGGCGGGCACAGGGGCGGTCCTGGATGCAATAACCGCCGCTTCGGGCCCGTCCTGTGGTGTGAAGACCTCGGTTTGCAGCGTTTTGACTGTGCTACAGGATGGGGACGGACTATGGCTGAGCAGGACAGGACGCAGGCGGCGCCGAGGAAGGAACTGTCGCTATTCGACTCGACGTGCATCATCGTCGGGATCATCATCGGGGCGGGCATCTACCAGATGGCCCCGGACATCGCCAAGGGGGCGTGGAGCTGGTGGGGGGTTTTTGCGATCTGGGCGGCCGGGGGGCTGCTGTCGCTGTTCGGGGCGCTGGGGTATGCGGAGCTGGCGACGGCGTACCCGCGCGAGGGGGGCGACTACGTTTACCTGAGCAAGGCCTATGGGAAATGGGCGGGGTATCTGTTCGGATGGTCGCAGTTGGCGATCATCCGGCCGGGCGATATCGCGGTGATGGCGTTCGCCTTTGCCACCTACGGGCGGCAGATCTACTACCCATTCGGGCAGGACGTGTCGGAGCGGAGCATCGCGCTCTGCGAGCAGCTCTACGCCGGCGGCGCGGTGGTCGTGCTGACGCTGCTGAACATCATCGGCGTCCGACAGAGCAAGTGGACGCAGAACGTCCTGACCGTGGCCAAGGCGGTAGGGCTGCTGGCCATCGCGGGCGTGGCGGTTGCGGCGATGGGCGGTTCGAGACCGGCGCCGCAGGCCGCGGAGGTTCCGCCGTTTCCGCTGATGCTGGCGATGGTGTTCGTGCTGTTCACGTTCGGGGGCTGGAATGAGATGGCCTACGTCGCGGCCGAGGTGAAGAACCCACAACGCAACATCGTGCGGGCGCTGGTGCTGGGAGCGGCCGTGGTGACGGTGCTGTATCTGCTTGTCAATGCCGCGTTTATGTCCGTTCTTGGGTATTCGGGCATGGCGAATTCACAGGCGGTGGCCACCGAGACGGTCTCGGCGGTGTTCCCCAGGGTCGGCGCGACGTTCATCAGCGTTCTGGTGTGCATCTCGGCGCTGGGGGCGGTCAACGGACTGGTCTTCACGGGGGCGAGGATATCGTATGCGCTGGGGGCCGAGCATCGGACCTTCGGGGTTTTGGGCAGGTGGTCGGGGCGGACGGCGACGCCGGTTCCGGCATTGATTGCCCAGGGCCTGATCGCGCTGACGCTGATTGTGGTGCTGCGGGGGTTTGTCGAGACGGTGATGTACACGGCCGTGGCGGTCTACACGTTCTACCTGGGAACCAGCCTGGCGGTGATCGTGCTGCGATTCAAGGAGCCGCAGGTCGAGCGGCCTTACAAGGTGACGGGATACCCGGTTACGACGCTGGTATTCTGTGCCGTATGTGCTTACCTAATCTATAGTTGCGCAACATACGCCTGGAACGTCAAGCGGACGGGGCTATTCGTCTGCGTGGGGATTGTGCTGGCGGGCCTTGTCCTCTACTGGGTCACAGACGTCCGCGGAAAGTCCGAGTGTGGACAAGATGGGCAGGATACTGCCAAGTAAAACCGGGTACGGTGGCGGTTGCGGCTCCTACAGGTTTCGTGGGTAGTAGATGGCGCGCGACTCGATGTTGTAGTGGCGGCAGATGTGCTTGACCACTTCCTGGAGGCTGGTGCGCTGACGCTGGGTGATGGGGGATTGCCTGGCGTCGCCGACGACGCAGATGCGGATGGTCCCGTTGCCGGTAGAGGCGGCGGAGGC
>DSDB01000624.1 GCA_011057845.1 Phycisphaerales bacterium
GGCCCTCGAAGAGCAACTGACGGCCGAGGAACAGGCCAACACCCTCACCAACGAGGAAAAGGCCGCCGGCTGGCGACTGCTCTTCGATGGCAAGAGCCTCGACGGCTGGCGCAACTTCAAACGTCAGGGCGTCCGCCCCGGTTGGCAGGTACGAGATGGGGTTCTGGTCTGCGCCGATCCGTACAACGCCGGCGACCTGTGCACCACCGAGATGTTCGACTGGTTCGAGCTGAAGATCGACTACAACATCTCCCGCGCCGGCAACAGCGGCATCATGTACCACGTCACCGAAGAGGGCAATGCCGCCTGGGCCACCGGCCCGGAATTCCAGTTGGAGGATAACGAGGCCGCCGCCGACCCCGTCCGCTGCGGCTGGCTCTACGCCCTCTACGAGCCGCCCATCGACGAGAAGACCGGCAAGAAGCTCGACGCCACGAAGCCCGCCGGCCAGTGGAACACCATCCGTCTGCTCATCAGCCCGGAGCTTTGCGTGCATGAGATCAACGGCGTCAAGTACTTCGACTACGTCCTCGGCAGCGACGACTTCAACGCCCGCGTCGCCAAGAGCAAATTCGGCCGTATGCCCCTGTTCGCCAAGTCCAACAAGGGCTACATCGCCCTCCAGGGCGACCACGGTCAGGTCTCCTTCAGAAACATAAAAATCCGCCCCATAAAACCCGCGCGCTGATCCCCGCGGCCCAGATGAACAGGCGCATGACCACACCTGCGCCCCCACAAACCGGCCCGCCGCCGGCCCTGGAAAGGAGGCAATTGCCGCTTGTCGGCCGGCTTATGCGCGGGTATACTCGGCACCCGTCTTCTTGCCGGGGACGACCCGCGTAAAGACTAACGTAATCGTGGTGGTTGGTTGACACTGTAAGGCAACCATGAATCCATTCATTCGCAAAATCACGCTTCGCAACTATAAGAGCATCGCTGCCTGTAAACTCGAGATGCCGTCGCTGGCGTTTCTGGTTGGCCCGAATGGGTCGGGCAAGAGCAATTTCCTCGATTGCTTTCGGTTCGTCGCCGACTCGTTGAGGACATCTTTGGACCACGCGCTACGCGACCGCGGGACGATCAAGGACGTGCGACGCCGCTCAGGCGGCCATCCCAATAACTTCTCCATCCGTCTTGATTTCACTCTACCGGAGGGTGAATCCGGGCACCTCGTGTTCCGCATCGGTGCGAAGAAAGATGGTGGATTCGAGGTTCAACAGGAGGAATGCAAAGTAGCCACCGCGCTCATGCAAGAGCACTACTACCACGTCCGCTCCGGCAAAGTAGTCGGACGAAGTTCGCAAAGGCTGCTCCCGGCGGCCCTTCCCGACAGGCTCTTTCTTGTGGCCGCGTCAGGCCTCCCGGAGTTCCGTCCGGCTTTTGACGCGCTTTCCCGCATGGAGGTCTACAATCTCAATCCCCGAGAAATCCAGTCCCCGCAGAAACCGGACCCCGGCGAACTGCTGCGCCGCGACGGAAGCAATATCGCCAGCGTGATGCAAAACCTGGAAAAGGAGCATCTCGATCGCATCAACGACCATCTCTTTCGAATCGTCAAGGGACTGACGGGTGTCCAGACGAGGGTTCTTGGTTCCCAGGAGACAGTTGAGTTCCGTCAAAACGTCAAAGGGCAGAAACACCCGTGGACCTTCCTCGCCTCATCTATGTCCGACGGCACACTGCGGGCCCTGGGGATTCTTGTTGCGATCTTCCAGAACCTCAGAACGACGAAGGCATCGCCGAATCTCATTGGCCTGGAGGAACCCGAAATGGCTCTACATCCAGGCGCTGCGTCGGTTTTGCTTGGCGCGCTGAGAAAGGCCTCCGCCAAATGCCAGATCATCGTCACCAGCCATAGCCCCGACCTGCTCGACAACGAGGATATTCAGCCCGAGTCCATCTTTGCGGTCGACAATCCGGATGGAATCACGAGAATCGGGCCGATTGACCCGGCGAGCCGCCAAGTGCTCAAGGACAGGCTCTTTACCGCCGGTGAATTGCTTCGCCAGAACCAGATCGCGCCCGATCCGGTGGTAGTTGATGATACGGCGGATGACCGGCAGTTGAGGCTATTCGAGTACGAAGACAGATGAGCCGTCATCTGATCGTGCCTGTTGTGGAAGGACACGGCGAAGTAGAGGCCGTCCCGCTGTTGGTCCGAAGGATTTATGCGGAGCTTCTACCCGATGTGACGGTTGTGGTCAACCACCCGATTCGTGTCAAGTCAGGGTCGTTTGTCAGTGACGAACTGTATTTTCGCAGGTATGTCGCAATGGCCGCCGCGAAAGCGGCCCAGGGAAATGGTCTAGTCCTGATCCTCCTCGACTGCGAGGATGACTGCCCCGCCGATCTCGGCCCCAAGCTGCTTGCAGGGGCCAAATCTGTCAGGCCTGATGTGCCGTCGATGGTCGTGCTTGCGCACCGCGAATACGAGACATGGTTTCTTGCCGCCGCCGAGTCCCTCGACA